>JAIXTU010000292.1 GCA_027483785.1 Flavobacterium sp. | reverse complement strand
CATATCCGAACTGATATCGGTTGCAAAAATTCTAGTAGAATTAGAAAAAAAGTCCTTTAAATGCCTTGTCACTCTGCCTGTTCCGGCTGCGAGTTCGAGCACATAGTAATACGCTTGAGGTTCAATCCTTTTTATTAAATCTATTGCAAAAGGTTCAAAAATAAAATCACCTAATATTTCTTCATAAACTTCAGGAATAGAACCATCAAAGTTTAGTGAAACTTGGCTGGGATCACTTACATTGTTAGTTAAAGTATTCATTGTAATAATCATTTAAATTGACCTTACAAAGGAAGATAGAAGCAAAAAGAATATGGTTTTCTTAAGACAAGAAGTGAATTATCCTATGACAAGAAAGAACTTGACATAAGACAAGTAGTTATACTACTATCACATTCTCTAAAAAATAAACTGAGTTAAGATACCTTACTTGATATTTTTTTCTTCCTTCATTTTCAGTTACAAAGGTTGAATATCTAGATAAGGTAATGTAGGTATAAAAAGCATCAAATTAGGTAAAAATATTTCTGCTGCACATTATTACCTGAAAAGTGAAATTTGAGGATATTTAGTTTTTGTTTTTTTGAAATGCAGCAGGTGTAAGTCCAGTATGTTTTTTAAAGAATTTTACAAAATGGCTATAATCATCAAAATTTAAATCGTATGCCAGTTCTGTTACTGTTTTTTTATTACTATTGAGCATTGTTTTAGCATGCAGAAGTAAAATGTCATTAATTAATCCTTTTGGCGATTTACCATGAATTAATTTTATTGCATGGTTGAGTTTAACTGCTGATACTTGCATTTTTTCCAAATAAAAGTCTACCGATTTATTTTCTAAATAATTAGACAAAACCAAATTTTTAAACTGATTGGCTAGTTGTTGGTATTCTAAGTTAATATACGGATTATCTTTAAAAACCTCATTTTGCATAATTCTATTTAAATAAATCAGTAATGCATTGAGTAAATTTTTAATTACAAGTAAATTGTCTTTTCCCTCAGATGTATGCTCAAAATAAATCATTTCGTATAAATGAGTAAGATGATTGTAATCGTTTTCAGTTATCTGAAAAATTAAGGAATCCAATTTTAATAGATAATCTAGTTTATGACTGAGTGTATTATTTTGAAATGCATCTAAGAAGTTTTCTTTAACATTTATTACAAAGCCATCCCAACTTCCGGTTCTTTTCCATTCAATAATTTGTCCCGGCTTAAATATGATTAAGGAAAATTTTTCAGATATGTGAATCTGATTAAATACAGACACTTCACTATGTAAGTTAGAACCAATAGCAAATTGAAAATAATCAGTTTTAAATGGACCATGCATTTCTACAACATTTTCCCCCAATTCGTTAAATCGGAAAATATGAAAATCGGAATATTTTGATTTAATATTTCCATTTGTGGCATTATAATAATCATTAAAATCTTTGTATGTAATGATTTCTTTCATGGCATAAAAGGAGTTATTATTATTTCTTAAAAAAATCTCTCCTGATTCTACTTAATGAGGTATCAGTAATATTCAGATAAGATGCAATGTGTCTAAGTTGTGCAATCTGAAAAATTTCAAAATTTGTTTCCATCAAATGGGCATAGTGTTCTTCTGCTGATAAGTTGATTAAACGCATTGTTCTATCTTTGAACAAGATATATTCTTTAGCTAACATAGCTCTACCGAATTCTCGCCAAAGTGCATGCTCATGAAACAGTTTATCTACAGAATTGTAATCTGAATAATAGCCCTTAACTTTAGTTAAGGCAATAATATTTTCAACAGAAGGTTTTTGTTGAAAAAATGAAGCTACATCAAAAATTAAACGTGGTGGACCATAAAAAGCAGTTGTTACCTCATCTCCATTTTCACTAAAAGTGTATGCTCTTAAATAACCTTCAAACAATATCAAACTACCACTTATTCTTCCCTGTTTCAAAAAGTATTCACCTTTATCTAATTCTAATACCTCAAATATCTTTGATATTGATTCTAATTCCTTATCGTCGCATGGAAAATCTGGTATCGATGATTTTATAAATTCTGAAAAAAGATTAGTCATTGCTAAAAATAATTTGTAACTATTTCGTTAAACATATTAAAAAATATTCGCCAATTTATGAATTATAAAGAATTATTAATTTAGAGATCAGTCGAGTGAAATTAAGTTATTTGGGTTTTGATGCGGTTTAAAGGTCTATCGAAGATAAACTTGTTGATGTATTGCACTACAGTTAGAGCGTTTACTTTACGTGTAATTATGTCATAAAACGGAGAGAAAGCCAATTCATTTTAAAACGATAAGCTTAAATTTGATTTATGATCGGTTTTAATTAATTGAAAATCATAAAATTACGAATTTAGCTTTGGATTATTATGCTTCCTAAATTAACTCACTTTCATTTTGTTTTGTTGAAAGCAATCTTGATGAGAGATGTTAAATGCCAACACATTTACTCATTTCCTCCCAAAACTACCTATTTATAGGTATTTTTACTAACGAACTTATTTTTTTACGATACGTTTTACGCACTTTCCCGCACAAGGGGTTGAAACGGAAAGCCGTAACGCGAAACGGCGATTGAAGCTGGTTTTGGTGCAGCGACTGAAAGAAGCTGTGCAAAAACCGTAGCTGAAACGCCGTTTTGTGTTGCGCCTTGCAGTGGAAAACCCGACCTGCCGCGCACAAGCACTTCCACCCTATTTTCGCGGCGGGATGTGCCCAAAAACTAAATCATTTTTCTGCAATCAATCACGAATCGTAACAGCCCGCTTTTAGATTTACGATTCCACGCTGGCGTACCTGAATGGCGAATACTACTTTAATTTGGGTGTTAATGTTTTAAAAATTAGCAAGCCGATTTTGTAGCGGCTGGTTACTTTTGGCACAATTCGTTGTTTTCAATCCGGCTGTAGCTTTTGAAAAGGAACAAACGATCCATTAAATCAAAAAGTACCTTTACATGCGTAGAATTTTAATCGCCGTTTACTTACTTATTGCGCACTCGCTTAGTGCTCAAACCAACGAAACCCTTCGGTGGATTGACACGCATGCCCTTCCGTTAACCGACGTTTCGGCTGACATACCGCTTCAGAATTTCGCGCAAAAAGCATCGTTGCGCTTTCAAAATGCAAAGATTTTTGGTTTTGGAGAAGCCACGCATCACGGTAAAGAATTTTTTGATGTTAAGGCAAAATTTTTTAAATATCTTGTCGAAAATCAAGGCATTAGAGTTTTTATACTCGAAGACAGCTATCCGATCGAAGCGCCAATTAACAACTGGCTTAGCGGCGGTACGGGAAATAAAAAAGAAATTGCCAACTCATTTAAATTGGCGCCGTGGTATTGTCAGGAAGTCGTTGACTTACTCGAATGGATGCGCAATTTTAACCAAGGAAAACCTACCGACCAACAAATACGCGTGTACGGAATGGACATGCAGGTTGTTTCGAACATCAATACGGAAATCCGTGAAGCCGTTGCAAAATATAAGATTGCCATTCCTGAGAACTTACTTGCTGCGGTAGATTCTTGCACCAATAAAACAATAAACT
>JAIXTU010000105.1 GCA_027483785.1 Flavobacterium sp. | reverse complement strand
TTCCGCGTGCAGCGAATCTCAAACGGTAATTTTCGTTTATGTTAGAAAGGGGAGGAGTTACAAGGATTAAGTCGGCATTCGATAAATTGGAACCATCCGCATAAAACTGAATGGCAGTCGTCCCCGAAGTTGTTGGGTAAGCATAAGTAGCAGTTATACTAGCATGTCCGGTTAGTCCGTTGCCACGTCGAATGGACTGCCAACAGTTAGGTAAACTGTAGTACGATTGTTCGAAAGTTTCATTTAATGAAGTAAACGAATCACAAGGTGTGTAAAAATAAGGTGAAATATTAATTGGTCCTGTTTCATCTTCGCAAACCGAACGAACAGCAAATTGATAAAATGTTCCTGCCGTTAAATTAGTTGCCGTGTAGGACGTCCCTGTTACGGGAATTGGAAGTATGCTGTCGGGTTGTGGATTTTGGTTATCCATATTAACAACATAAACTTCAAAATTATTGGTGTCCTCTGGCGCAGTCCACGTTAATTCTGCACTTGAGCTCGATAAAACTGTTGCATTTAAACCCGTTGGTGGCATGCAAGATAAAACCGCTTGCACAAACGTATCAGCACAGTTTGTCGCCACACCACAAGTTTCGTTCTCAGAATAATGTACACGAATTTCTGAATAGGGAATATTTTGTACGGTTAGCGGTGAAATTCCATGTGCAATCACTTCGTTATTCACAGAGGTTACAGTGATGTATTTTGCATTTCCGTTTTGATTACAGGTAAAAATGTAACCGATGTTTGGAGCCACATTCATAAGGTAGGCGAACTCCATTGTCCAAGTACAATTTGATATGTACTCTTGCGCGCCACTGTTTTGCAATATTACTGGCGACCAAGGATATTGGCTGTTATTAATGCACTGACCTACAGAAGAAGTTGTGCTAAAAAACAGTACCAAAGCAATTAAGCGTACTAGTGATTTCATGCGTTTTTCGTTTTTGGTTCGATTAGAAGATAATGGCAAATTAGAAAGGTTGCGTCTGTAATTTTAATAATTGTTTAAAATTAATTAAAAAACATTAAACGAATCTTAAATTTTAAACAAAAAACAATACAATAGAAACATTGTCAATTAGTTGTGTTTTTTTTATCATTTCAGGGAAAGTTTTATCACTGCGTTGTATCCGTCGGACCCAGTGTTATCGGCACTTTCGTAGAAGTCAGTTTTTTTCCTGAGCAATTGCTTAATTTCTGTAAACATTTTCAGAAAAGCATTTCTATCTATCTTAATGAATAATCGACCGTGATGGGCGACATAAAAAAATCCTCAAAATCAATAATATCCATGTATTAGTGAGTTTGAGGATGACTATAAGAAGCGTAAGAATCTTTAGCTGTTTGTGTGTTTATTTAAAAACTAAAGCTTAATTGATGAATCGAACTCCGATTTAAAAGCTATTAATTGTCTGTCTGATTGCCACCAAACGTGTCATTAAACCTTCAAAATAGTCGAGGTGTAGCATGTTGGCACCGTCGCTTTTGGCATTTGCCGGATCGAAGTGCGTCTCGATAAAAATACCATCGACACCTACGGCGATTCCTGCTTTCGCAATCGTTTCAATCATGTCGGGTCGGCCGCCCGTAACTCCCGCGACTTGATTAGGCTGTTGCAGTGAATGTGTTACATCGAGAACGGTGGTTGCAAACTGTTGCATCGTCGGGATACCGCGGAAATCGACAATCATATCTTGATAACCAAACATACTTCCACGATCGGTGGCCATTACGTTTTCATTTTGGCAATCAAGTACTTTTTGCACTGCGTGTTTCATACTTTCCGGACTCATAAACTGTCCTTTTTTCAAATTCACAGTTTTACCTGTTTGAGCTGCGGCGACAACCAAATCGGTCTGACGTACTAAAAATGCTGGAATTTGCAAAACATCAACAAATTCTGCAGCTTTGGGAGCATCTTCGTTCGTGTGAATATCGGTTACTGTTGGAATGTCGAATGTTTGTCCAACTTTTTGAAGAATTTTCAAAGCTTTTTCATCTCCGATACCCGAAAAGCTATCGATTCGGCTGCGGTTCGCTTTTTTGAATGATCCTTTAAAAACATACGGAATCCGCAGTTTGTCGGTAATACCAACGAGTTTTTCAGCGATGCGAAGCGCCATTTCTTCGCCTTCAATAGCGCACGGACCCGCCAGTACAAAGAAGTTTCCGCTGTCTAAATTTTTAATTTTTGGAATATTCGAAAGTTGCATAGTTATTTTTTAAGAGTTAGACCAACAGGTACGGCAATTCGCCCTTTGGCAAATATGTTTAAGTAGAGCACAACCGGTTTTGGTTGCCCGTTCCAGGTAAGCTCGTAGCGGTTTAGTAAGCCAACACCAATATCGTTGCGTTTGGAGGGAAACGGACAACAATCGTCGATTTTGCGAAAACGAATTTTCTCGCCTTTCGGCCCCGCTAAAGCATTCAAAAATCGAAATTGATTAATAGTATCGTTTTTTGTGTTTTGAAAAAAGACATTTATCGGATAGTCTTTATCGTAACCGTATTTGGGATTGG
>JAIXTU010000397.1 GCA_027483785.1 Flavobacterium sp. | reverse complement strand
TCCCGGCATTATCGATACGGAAAAGTTGCACGTTCGAAAAAGCGGCGCCGTGTATTACATTGATTTACACGCCATTGTAAAAGGCGAACTCACTGTAATTGAAAGCCATAAAATTGGTCATGACTTGGAAGATCATTTGCTGCGAGTGATTCCGGAAATTGCAGAAGTGCTCGTTCACATCGAACCAGATTCGGTAACGTTGCCCGCCTGAGTGATAGAACTTCACTATTATCGAACTTTTTTTTGGGTGTTGCGGCGGTTGCTGCGGTGCTTCGCGACGATTTCGTTAACCGCCGCCGCGCCATTCGCTCAAATAAAGTTTACAAAAGCCAAGTGTTGCACTTTTGCCGCTGGGCTTCTTGGGTCGCCAGTGCCAAACGGCAACACGTATGGCTTTTGCTGCACTTTATAACCGCTGCTGTCGCTAACACAAATTACGTCGCTAAATAACGTGCGTTCGAGATAAAAATCAAAGTTAGAAATCATTTAAATAGTTGATTCCAAGAAGTATTTTCTTTGGGATACCGAGGTGTTTTGAATAGCACTAGCATTTAGCCAAATCAAAAACACTGATCTAACAAAGATTTTTAATCGAATTTAGGATATTAAGAAGTCGGAAAGAATTGCAGAAGTGCTCGTTCATATCGAACCAGATTCGGTAACGTTGCCCGCGTGAGGGATAGAAACGAAAAGCTTTGTTTGCGGTGGCGTTTAAGCCGCAAACAAACTTGTAGTGTATAGCCCGACGGCGCTACTACACTTTTCTTTCAGCGAACGATTGTTTGCGCCGGCACGCCCAAATTAAAGAAATTCGACTCCTTTTAAAAGCAAATAAAGTATTGGAAACGCTTCGACGAAAACATCGGCAAAGCGGCGATTATCTGGCGCAATTCGAACGATTAAAAAAAGCAGGTAACCACTGAGCGTGAAGCTTATAAACAGATTTTCTTCAAGAAAAAATAGTGCCGTAAAAGCTGTTAACGCGAGTATTGTCTTTAAAAAAGTTACCGATACTAATTGCGGAACACTTTGAATGCGACCTTTATCTGTGGGAATATCGGCGATTTCGAACAGCAGTATTTGAACGCAAAACAACAGAAAACGAAGGAACAAGTACGTGAAACTGATTTCGACATTTTCGAGCAAAAAGGGAATTAATACGGACATGAGCGTCCACACCAGCGCAACAACCCCCACTTTTAAAAACGGATTATTTCGCCATCCGAATTTTGGGTTTCGGTTGTATGTTACCGAAAGTGCCATTGCGATAAAGAGTGCAATAGTTGACGAAACGTTTGCTGTGGTGAAGAAAAAAAGGCAAATAGCCATTCCGGGAATTGCGGCTATTGCAAAGTTTACCTTTTGGGTTTTAATGAACTGATAAACGGGTATCACACAGATAGACAGACAACTAAGCGTAAGTATTTGCGGATTTAACTGAAAATGCGTTTGTGTGATTAGAAAATTGGCAGCAAAAGCCAGCGCTGTAAGGCTGTTTAAGCCGATGAGTTGTGAACGGAGCGATTTTTGCATACGGTTGCTGGCCTGCGCTTCAAGCTGTTTATAAATTATCAAATTAGTTGATAACAATACTTAATAGCATGTTAGAATGCGCAGAAAATTCGGGCGTAAAATAGTATTTTTGCAGCTATTAAAATGAATCCCTAAATGAATACTTCTCAATTTGCTTTACGTCATATCGGACCTCGTGAGGAAGAGGTTTCGCAAATGTTGGAAACAATTGGTGTTGAAAGTGTAGATCAGTTGATTTACGAAACTGTGCCAAGTGATATTCTATTAAAAACACCCTTGAATTTGCCGCCAGCGATGAGCGAATTTGAGTATTTAGATCACATTACCGAACTGGGAAAACAGAATAAGATTTTTGAATCGTACCTTGGTTTGGGCTACCATCAATGTGTAGTTCCGGCGGTTATTCAGCGCAATATTTTTGAAAATCCGGGTTGGTACACGGCTTACACACCTTATCAAGCTGAAATCGCGCAAGGACGTTTGGAAGCTATTTTGAATTTCCAAACCGTTGCTATTGAATTATCTGGAATGGAAATTGCGAACGCTTCGTTGCTTGATGAAGCAACTGCTGGAGCCGAAGCTATGGCGTTGTTATTCGACGTTCGTACGCGCGACCAAAAGAAAAATAACGTTTGCAAATTGTTTGTGAGCGAAGAAATTTTACCACAAACCCTTTCGGTTTTACAAACACGCGCCACGCCTATTGGTGTTGAAATTGTAGTTGGAAATCACGAAACCTTTGATTTTTCAGACGAATTTTACGCTGCGATTTTACAATATCCGGGCAAACACGGTCAGATTTTTGACTACGCTGATTTTTGTAAGAAAGCCAAAGAAAAAGAAATTAAAGTAGCTGTTGCCGCTGATATTTTGTCATTGGTATTGTTAACTCCTCCGGGAGAATGGGGTGCCGACGTTGTTTTTGGAACTACGCAGCGTTTCGGAATTCCGCTTGGATATGGCGGACCGCACGCAGCGTATTTTGCTACAAGAGAAGAATACAAGCGCAGCATGCCGGGCAGAATTATCGGTGTAACGCAAGACACCAATGGTAATCGCGCTTTGCGTATGGCGTTGCAAACCCGCGAGCAACATATTAAACGCGATAAAGCCACAAGTAACATTTGTACGGCTCAAGTATTGTTAGCTGTAATGGCGGGCATGTACGCCGTTTATCACGGACCAAAAGGATTGGCGTTTATCGCAAATCGCGTACACCAATCGGCCGTAACTATAGTAAACGCGTTGAATAAATTAGGCGTTTACCAAACCAACGATTCGTATTTCGATACTATTGTTGTAAAAGCCGCTGCAAACGTTGTTCGTCCGATAGCCGAGTCTAAGAAGTGTAATTTCTTGTATATCGATGAGCAAACGATTGGTATTTCGGTAAACGAAACGACTACTTTGAAATCGATTAATAAAATTATTTCCATTTTCGCGGAAGCAGTTGGAAAAGAAGCGTTTGAAGTTTCGACTTTAGATTCTGAAAGTGCGTTACCACAGTCGTTAGCGCGAACTTCTAAGTTTTTAACGTATGATGTATTTAACAGCTACCATTCGGAAAGTGCGTTAATGCGTTACATTAAGAAATTAGAGCGCAAGGATTTAGCTTTGAATCATTCGATGATTTCGTTGGGTTCGTGTACCATGAAATTGAATGCTGCTGCAGAAATGTTGCCGCTTTCGATGGCGAAATGGAACAACATTCACCCGTTTGCACCGGTTGAGCAAGCACAAGGATATCAGACTATGCTCAAGCGTTTGGAAGAACAATTGAACGTAGTGACCGGATTTGCGGGAACTACGTTACAACCCAACTCGGGTGCGCAAGGCGAATATGCCGGTTTGATGGTTATTCGTGCGTATCACCACTCGCGAGGCGATTTCCACAGAAACGTATGTTTGATTCCCGCTTCGGCACACGGAACCAATCCAGCTTCGGCGGCTATGGCAGGAATGAAAATTGTAGTTACTAAAACGATGGATAACGGAAACATCGATGTAGCCGATTTGCGCGAAAAAGCAACGCAATATAAAGATGAATTGAGCTGTTTGATGGTTACTTACCCGTCGACACACGGTGTTTACGAAAGTGCAATTCGCGAAATTACTGGCATTATTCACGAGAACGGCGGACAAGTATATATGGATGGCGCCAACATGAATGCACAAGTGGGATTAACGAATCCGGCTACGATTGGTGCCGATGTTTGCCATTTGAATTTACATAAAACGTTTGCGATTCCGCACGGTGGCGGTGGTCCAGGCGTTGGTCCGATTTGCGTAGCCGAACACTTGGTACCGTTTTTACCGAGCAATCCAGTAATTGAAACAGGTGGTTCGCAAGCCATCACTGCAATTAGTGCAGCACCTTGGGGATCGGCCTTGGTTTGTTTGATTTCTTACGGATACATTTGTATGTTAGGATCGGAAGGACTTACCGAAGCTACGAAAATTGCCATCTTGAATGCGAACTACATGAAGGCTCGTTTGGAAGCCCATTATCCGATTTTGTACACGGGAGAGCGCGGACGAGCAGCTCACGAAATGATTCTTGATTGTCGCGCGTTTAAAGCACACGGCATTGAAGTAACTGATATTGCCAAACGATTGATGGATTATGGCTTTCACGCGCCAACGGTATCGTTCCCGGTTGCCGGAACGCTAATGATTGAACCAACTGAAAGTGAAGACCAGGCTGAATTGGATCGTTTTTG
>JAIXTU010000036.1 GCA_027483785.1 Flavobacterium sp. | reverse complement strand
GTCGGAAACCACTACCGAACTGGGAATTTCATAAACCGTTTGCGCACTTAAATTGCCGAGATTCACAAAGTTGCTCGGAACAGCCGCTTGTGATAAATACACTTTTAAATCGGGTCCGTTCGAAATCGAAAAATCCGTTAGTTGCAACTTATACGTGCCTTCCGAGAAGAAAATTTGCGCACCACCAGAAACGATAATTCCTGATGTTGGAGCAAAATTCCCCGAGTATTGCAGCGTAGCATCGGGTGCAATTTCTTCTGCAACGCGGCCCGAGGTAAGCACGCCTTCTTCCGAACAGCCAAAAAGTAAAAAACTACAAAAAATCAGCATTAATGTTCTCATAAGAATGGTTTTAATGAATTCAAAGCTACGGGAGTATCAAAATTCAAAATGTCGGCTAGTTTACATTCAAAGTACATTTCTTTTTTTGGCCAGCAATTCCAGCTGTTCGTTGCAAGTCCTCAAGGCGCAAACGGCTGCCGTAAGCTTGTTATGGGCTTCCTGCCGGTCGCCACAACCGCGCAACGGCAGCATCGTTTGCGCCTTTCCGGGCTTTCCACTGCCATCTGGGCTGGAAAATCGTTACCGGAAAAAACGTGGATAAGCGAATGTGCTTTTGCTTATCAAGCGTTTGCCAACTTTAAAGTTCTTTGAACGTGAATAGACTAAAACCGCTGTAACGGGATGACAGCTCCGCTTAACTGTCGGATCAATCAAATTAGATTTTTAGTTTTAAAAGATCTGGAATTTTGCTTCTTTCCTTAAAAATCAAGTACAAACTAGAAGCAAAAGTAACGGTTGCGAGAATAAATAAAAGTCCGCCGTCGCCTTTTACTTCAATTCCTAAAAACAAAAGGTGCGAGAGTATAGCTCCACTCATGGTACCTAAAGCCAATAAAGCTCCGATTAGTGTTGTTCTTGGCACGAGTATTAGTATGGATGCAATAAGTTCAACAATACCAGATCCAATTCTGCCATAAGGTTCTATGCCAAGTGTCGTAAAGATATAGACGCTTTCCTCGGCCGCAGAAAATTTGAAAAATAAGGTTTGAAGTAAAATTACCACTATTATTCCTTTGGCAATCAGTGTTGTTACATTCGTTTTCATATCGTTATTTATTTTATAATTTTTTTCCAGTTCGCATCCGCTTTAGCCTTAAGGTTGGCTTCATCTTTATTCCAAGATTTCAGCGTATTATTAAAAAATGCATTGTAAAACAGATTCAATTTGCCGTTAACAATTTTAAATGTTTCCGGATCAACTTCAACTTTTTCTCCGGTTGCACCCATGGCATATGCGCACCATCCGCCGTACTGTGGTTCATATTGGTCGGGGTTTTTCAGGAACAAATCTTTATTGGCTGGTGTGGCAAAATAATAGGTTACTCCTTCATATTGGGTTGCTATCGAAGATTTTCCTTTTACGGCCTTCTTTTGTGTAAAATATGCCACCGGATCATAGCCCTGAATGGCAACATTATTTTCTAAATTGAAAGCTGCTTTTCTTTTAGCAGCTGATTGTGCAAAGCTTGTTGTAGATAATACAACAACAAACAATAATAAAGCTAATTTTCTCATTTTTATTCTTCTTTAAATTTGTGTAACAATTGATTAATGTTTTTTAAGTTATTTTGATAGATACCTTTATCTATTTTTCTTAACTAATTATACTACAGCGCATTGGCTGACATTCCGCCATCAACAATCAGATTTTGACCGGTGATGTATGATGACGCCGGCATTGCTAAAAAAGCAATAGCATGGGCCATTTCTAGGGGTTTTGCAACTCTCCGTAGCGGGGTTCTTGAAATTACCTCCTGTACTTTAGCGGTGTCTTCTAACAATCCGGCGGTAAGTGGCGTTTCGGTAAACCAAGGCGATACTGCATTTACTCTTATCTTGTCTAGCGCCCACTCAACTGCCAGATTGCGCGTAAATTGCAAGATACCGGCTTTAGAAATGCCGTAAGGAGAACCCGTACGAACATCCAATAAACCCGCAATAGAAGCTACGTTGATGATCGAGGGATAATCCGATTTTTGCAACAAGGGATACAAGGATTTGCTCATCATAAATGGGGCTTTGATATTGGTATCAACTACAAATTGGTATTCACTTTCGGTGTAATCAACAGTTGGCTTTCTTAAGTTCGTACCAGCATTATTGACCAGAACATCCAATGAACCCCAATTGCTTTGGATATATTGTTTAACTTTCTCTATATCGACCGAGTTAGTTACATCAGCTACCAATCCTTTTACGGAATTGTATTTATTGAGCAAATTTTCTTCTAAGTCATGAACGTCGTTTTCGTTGCGAGCTGTGAATAAAACCGTTGCTCCTAGCTCTAGGAAAAGCTCAACTGAAGCTTTACCAATTCCTTTGCTACCGCCGGTAATCAGTACTTTATAATTATTTAAATGAAACATCTGAATTCGTTTTAGGTTTTTAATTATTCTGTAAATGCGCAACTATTTCTGCTGGTTCAGCTCTTTTGCGGTAATCAACATCAACAAAACTGTAACTTATTAATCCATTTTGTTCGATTACGTACGTAGCTGTCAAGGGTAATTCATCTCCGCTTCCTCCATTAAAGTCCAGTAAATCGTGGAATTTCTTGTAAAATGAATTTACTTCATCGCTAACTTTGAAAACCAAACCGTATTTTCTAGCTACTTCGTTGTTAATATCGGTTAACACATCGAATGTCAGCTCATTCTTTTCTTTGGTAGTCAGCGAATGGTCGGGAAGTTCTGGCGTTAATGCCACTAATTGGGTGTTTCGTTTTTCAAATTCGGGAATGAAGCTTTGTAGATTTCTTAAGGTTAAATTGCAATACGGACACCAACCTCCGCGATACCACGTAAGCACTACCCTTCCCTGTTTTAATTTTTCTTTAAGCGAAACCGTATTTCCGGCTGCATCTTTTAGCATAAAATCGATTGAATAATCTCCTTGATGCAGCGCGTTGCTACTTATTTGATTTTCAACTAATTCATCGATGCCTTTTTGAAAAGTATCCGAAACAGTCGAATCTACTTCAGAAATCCACTTTTCTTTAAAATCGTTTAATTGATCTTCTAATGATTGAATGTTACTAAGTATCATGTTAAGTCTTTTTAATTAAGAATTGTCTCTTTTTGATTACCCGCTGATAACAGTTTGTGTACAGGACATTTTTTGGCTATCAATAACAACCTGCTTTTCTGTTCTTCGGTAATGCTCCCTGTAATCTCAATAGTAGTTTTAATGATACGACTAACATTGTTCTCTTCTAAGATCGCGGTAATGCTCATTTTACCAATTTTCCAACCTTTTCGATCAGCATACATTTTTACAGTGGCAGTGGTACAAGTTGCTAGTCCAGCGAGTATTAACTCATAAGGGTTTAGTCCTTTATCCTGGCCGCCGTCCTCTATGGGTTCATCGGTAATAATTTGATGTTTACCATTGCTTATGACAGTAGCGTAATTACTTCCCTCAAATTTTGAATTTATAGTAGTGGTTTCCATTGCTAGTCGGGCATTAAAAGGCCACTTTTTTTCCTTCAGAATGGCCTTTGCTTTTTATTTCAACAATTCGTTTAAGGGTACACTCACTACTTTAAATGGCAGTACTGGAGGTGTGTTAAGCTTTCCGTCTTTATCGTCAATAATGTGATTTAACTGACTGTTTACCGTGTACAATTTGCCGTTTCGTATCGCAGAGGCAGTTGGTCTGTCGTAAACCGATTGAAATTTGTCGTGTATCGTTAGCGTGGCTTGAGTGTAGTCTTTGTTAAATTGAGCTGAGAATATTGCTCCAGCTTGCGAATAAACATTAACCATTAATAGCCGACCCTTGTAAAAAAACATACCGTCGGATCCTGAAAATGATTTTGTGGCATTATCGTCTTGTAACTTTACTGGTGTTACTTCTTTAGTTCCTAAATGTATTCTTACCAAGGTTCCACCTCCTTTTATTGTTCGGTTCATAACCGATGCAATTAAATACTTCGAATCTGGTGTAATTGTCAGACCATTCAATCCAAAAGGTTGGTCGGGCGACGGATTCTTGAGCAACGGATTGGTAACAAAAATCTCAGGCTTGCTCTCTGTAAACGATGTCTTCCAAATATTGGGACCGAAGGTATCCGATACATAGGCATTACCTTGAGGATCTAAGGTTACTTCGTTGAAAAAAGCTCCATCAATAAAGTTTTCGGGGATCGTTTTCAGCAAT
>JAIXTU010000211.1 GCA_027483785.1 Flavobacterium sp. | reverse complement strand
TCGCCTTACTTTAAATTAACAAAACGAAAGTTGCTTTTCGAGGAAATCGATTTCAAAGCCAAGTTCGATTTAATCTACTTCGATGCCTTTGGCTACAGAGTGCAACCCGATTTGTGGTCGGCTGCCATTTTTTCTAAGATGTACGAAGCGCTTGATTCCGAGGGAATTTTAGTTACGTATGCAGCACGAACTGTAATAAAACGAAACATGGAAAGCGTCGGTTTTCAAGTACAAAAAGTACCCGGACCTCCCGGAAAACGCGAAATGTTCGTTGTTTATAAGAATTCTAAACTTTAACAATTGTTTTACGGATTGTTTAACACAAGAGTTACGAAATCGATTTAGTTGTTTTTGTATCTTTGACAAACCAGCGTAAAAAAACAGACACGATGAGAGGAACAATGGTTGCGTACACCAAGACGATCTTGGAACGAGTTAGTTTTGATCCGAAGCTTTTTCGTAAAGAATTGGAAAAAGCAGTTAAAGTGTTACTTCCTTATGAAATAGAGCAACTGAGGGAATGGCTTACCCAGTTTGTTCACGGTAAACCCGAATTGAGCGATTGCCCAAATCTGCTTCCGGCCTAAAAAATCTTTTTAATCACTCGAAGTTTGTGCGTGTGCTTGCGCAGTTCGGCATTGTAAATCCCGAGGTGATCTAATCGGTCTACACGAACTTTTCCCGAGGCATGAATGATGTAGTTATCTTTCATAATAATGCCTACGTGAATGATTTTTCCTTCTTCGTTATCGAAAAACGCTAAATCGCCCGGTTCGCTTTCTTCAATAAAACTCAAACCTTCGCCTTGGGTAGCTTGTTGCGAAGCGTCGCGTAATAATTTATAACCGTTGAGTTTGTACACCATTTGTGTAAATCCGCTACAATCAATTCCAAACGGACTCTTTCCTCCCCACAAATACGGTGCGTTCAAATACAGAAATGCCGTTTTTATGATATTTTCTTTCGGATGTTGTCCGCAAATTTTCATGCCTTCAAAGACATAGCCTTTCGGGTTTAGTTTGCTGTGATACAAACCGCTAACGACCGATCCGAGCGGAATAGCCACTAGTTCGTTCTCTGCTGAAACAAGATAGTCGATTAAATCGCCGTTGAGCACAGCCGGTTCCGCTTCGATTTTTTGAAATTCGGTTTCTGAAATTTCTAAGAATTGCTTTTCATCAATCCAACCTTCGTAATCGTCGAATGAACAGCGAATTTTTCGCCACTGTTTTTGTACTTCGAGTATTTCGAAAGTATCGCCGTAAAGCAGTTGCGAAACGATTTCGCTTCGATCAGAAGATTCAGCGCGAATAGGAACAATCGCTAAATCACAAATTCCGTACTTCATCAGGGAATTAATTAGGCCAACTCGATTATTATCGCTGAGGCACCACCGCCACCGTTACAGATAGCAGCTGCACCAATTTTTCCATTGTTTTGAGCCAAGACGCTTAATAAGGTAACAACAATACGCGCACCACTGCATCCTAGAGGATGTCCGAGCGATACAGCACCACCATGTACGTTTACTTTATCGTTTGGCAAACCAAGAATTTTGGCATTCGCTAATCCAACAACCGAAAACGCTTCGTTGAATTCAAAGAAATCAACGTCGGTAACGCTTAGAGCTGCTTTTTCTAACGCAATAGGTAGCGCTTTTGCAGGAGTAGTGGTAAACCATTTTGGTTCTTGCGCGGCATCCGCATAACTTTTAATGTATGCTAAAGGTTTAATTCCGAGTTCGTTTGCTTTCGCTTCGCTCATTAAAACTACCGCAGCTGCACCGTCGTTTATCGTTGAGGCATTAGCTGCTGTTACGGTTCCGTCTTTGGTAAACGCTGGATTCAAGGTTGGAATTTTGTCCAATTTTACGTTGCTATATTCTTCGTCGCGCGTTACCATAATCGGATCACCTTTACGCTGTGGTACCGCTACTGGAACAACTTCGTTATCGAATTTTCCGGCGTCCCAAGCAGTAGCCGAGCGTTGATACGATTGAATAGCAAAAGCATCTTGGTCTTCACGTGAGAAGTTGTACTCTTTCGCACACAAATCAGCGCAAACACCCATGGCATTTTGGTCGTATGCATCTTGCAAACCGTCGCGTTGCATGCCATCTACGAAAGTGACAGACCCGAATTTAGCTCCATTTCTCAAATGCGCATAGTGTGGAATCTGACTCATGTTTTCCATACCGCCGGCTACAATGATGTGCGCATCGCCGTTTGCAATAGCTTGCGCTCCTTGCATAATAGCTTTCATACCGCTAGCACAAACTTTATTTACGGTTGTTGCGGGTACGGTATTGGGAATTCCTGCATAAATACTGGCTTGTGTTGCAGGTGCTTGTCCGGCACCGGCTTGCACTACTTGTCCCATCAAAACTTCGTCGACCAAAGCAGCATCTAGATTTATTTTTCCGAGTGCTCCTTTGATGGCAGCTGCACCTAATTGGGTTGCAGGAACGGTTGATAAAGCTCCCATAAAACTACCAATTGGCGTTCGGGCAGCAGCTACAATGACGACTTTTGTGCTCATAAGTGAAATTTTCAGGTTGAATGGTTGCGAAATTAGTAAAAATCGGTTGTTTTGGAGGTGTTTTGTAAGAGATTTTGAAAGAGTAAACTCGTGTACTTCCGTTTTTGACAATCAATAGTCGGCTTTTTAAATTTCTAATCACGCATTTATCTAATTCAAAGTGAAATCTAAGATGATTTCGCATTAAATCACTCGACAGATTTTCG
>JAIXTU010000042.1 GCA_027483785.1 Flavobacterium sp. | reverse complement strand
GAATGGCTTGCGGATGGTAATCGTACAAACGCGGGCAAAACGAGCAAACTACAAAAGTTGCCGTTTCGAACGTTTGGTGTACTGGTGGCGGTTGGTGTACGCGACCGGTAATGGGTTCGAAATTGTGAATGCTGAAGGCGTACGGAAAATTGTAGCCATCCCAGCCAACTACATCGAAAGGATGAGTTGCGTAAACCAATTCGTGCATCATGCCTTCTTTTTTGATTTTCACGATGAAGTCGCCTTTTTGATCGTACGATTCAAGCTCGGTTGGGAGTTTGAAGTCGCGTTCGCAAAACGGGCTGTGTTCGAGGTGTTGTCCCGATTGGTTTTTATAGCGTTTTGGAGTGTAGAAAGGCGTGTACGATTCGACGTAGAACAAGCGATTGTCGGTGGTGTCGAATTGTATTTGGTAAATCATGCCTCGTGGAATGATGAGGTAATCGCCGTATTCAAAGGGGATATTTCCCATCATGGTTCGTAAAGTACCTTTTCCTTTGTGGATGAAAATCATTTCATCGGCGTCGGCATTTTTGTAGAAGTATGAAGTAAGTGATTCTTGCGGAGCGGCAAGTCCGATGATGCAATCTCTGTTTAGGAGCATGGCTTTTCGGCTGTCGAGGAAATCGGCGGTTGGTTTCAGGTCGAATCCTTTCAGCAAGAGCGATTTTATGTTTTTTTCGATGGCAATTTTAGGTTGCACATCGTAGGATTTTAGGATTTCCTTTACTTGTGTTGGTCTGTGAATGTGGTAGAGTAGGGAGGAATGTCCGTGAAATCCTTCGGTTCCGAACAATTGTTCGTAGTAGTAGCCGCCGGCAGGTTTCTCGAAAGTTACGTGGCGTTTTTGTGGAAAAGTTCCGAGTTTGTGATAAATAGGCATAGTGATGAAATTTTAATTCTGTAAATAATTTTCGAACAGAAGAAAAACATCATTCCGGATTTCGCTTAATCAGGAATTTGAGTAAAATCGGTAAACAAAGCCATTGATTCATCAATACAAATATCTAAAAAAAATCCGGGCGAAATACGACCCGGATTCTTAAGTTTTTATTCTATTTGGTTGAGGTTGGATTTTCGTTTACCGTAGGCGAAATAAACTAAAATTCCAACAGTTCCCCAGATAATGAAAGCGATCCAAGTTTCTGGACGTACGAAATACATTAGAAATAGGTTAAAGCCAACGCCAAGTGTTCCGACTAGATATACAAATGGTGTTTTGTATGGGCGTTCTAATTCTGGTTTTTTAACGCGTAAGATCATTACGGCAACGCACACCATAGCGAAAGCGAGTAGTGTTCCCATGGAGCACATTTCGCTTACTTTGTTAATTGGTGTTAGCGCTGCAGTTACAGAGATGATTAAACCAACTAAAATGGTTGATTTGTGCGGTGTTTTGAAAATTGGGTGAAGCGTTTTGAAGAAGTTTGGTAACAGGCCATCTTTAGCCATTCCTAAGAAAATACGGGTCTGACCAAGCATCATTACCAACATTACGCTTGTTAATCCAGCAGTTGCAGCGAGGGTAATGATAAATACCGCCCAAGTGATGCCGTTTTCGCTAAATGCAGAAGCTACTGGTGCCGCTTTGTCGAGTTGGTCGTATTTGACCATTCCTGTTAAAACGAGCGAAACCAAGATGTATAGTACCGTACAAATAAGTAGTGAGGCTACAATTGCGAAAGGAACGTCTTTTTTCGGATTTATAGCTTCTCCGGCTTGCGTTGATACGGCATCGAATCCGATGTATGCAAAGAAAACAATGGTTGCTGCGGTAAGTACGCCACCAAATCCGAAGCTTACTTTTTCGACACCATCGATAACTGTTGTTGTTTCGGTTGGAATGAAAGGTTGCCAATTTGCCGGTTCGATGTAGAAAGCACCGCAAATGATTACGAAAAGAACAACCGCTACTTTTATTATTACGATGATGTTGTTGGTTTTAGCAGCTTCTTTGATTCCTTTTACTAGGATATACGTTACAACCCAAGTAATTAAGAACGCAGGTAAATTAAATGCAAAACTCGGTTCGGCCATCAGATTTGTTGGGTTTTCTGCGTTGTGTTCTGCTACTTTAGCTACAGCGGTTGCATAATCGTTGCACAACCAAATTGGGAAATCGATACCAAACAAATGCAGTAGTTTTACAAAGTAGCCACTCCATGCCACCGCTACTGTTGTGGCACCCATCATATATTCTAGAATAAGGTTCCAGCCGATAAACCAAGCGAAGATTTCTCCTACAGTTCCGTAAGCGTAGGCATAAGCACTTCCCTCAACAGGTAAAACCGATGCAAATTCGGCGTAACACAAAGAAGCGAATAAACAACCAATTCCTGCAATAACAAATGAAAGGGCAAGTGCTGGGCCAGCGTAATCATGAGCAGCAATTCCAGTTAGGGTGAAAATACCACCTCCGATAATTGCGCCGATTCCCAGTGAGGTTAGTCCCCATTTTGTTAGCACGCGCTTGAGGTCGCTTTTCTTCATATCGGCTTCAAAGGCCGAAACAGGTTTAACTCTCCAAATTGACATAAAAATTGTTTTGTGACGTATTAATAGATGCCAAATATATCTTTTTTACAGATATGTCGAACAATTCATCTTGTTGCTCTGAGTAAAATGCCTCATTACAAATCAAAATACAAATCCGATGCTGAACCAAGTAAAACCATTACCGGTTTCCGGCGACCAAGAATACTTGATTTCGGCGGGTCCGATGATGGTTTCGAGACCGTAACCTATTGCATAACCGGAAAGTCGGGGTCTTGATATCCAATCAGAAGTTTGAAACAATCGATTTCCTAAATTCATAAAATTAGCCGCAAGGTTAATGTGGTGCTTGCGGTAAAATTCATAATCGAAAGTGCCAGTGGCTCTTATGTAACTATCGGCACTCAAGCTCAAAAAATTGTAACCATAAAAAGGTTTAATGTTGAGAATTTCAGTAAAACCGTAGCCGCCAAAGGTGAAATTAAAAAAATCAATGGTGCGTTCGCCGATGGCAAAACCAGCGTCGGATTCGAGCTTTAAGGTTGTTCTCGGAAAGAACTTTGTTGCGAAGGCTACTTGACCTTTAGCTATAGAAAATGGTTCGAATTCTTGGGTGTAATTCGTAGAGTAAAATAAGTGTTGCAAATCGGCATTAAACATCCAACCCGATTTTGGAAAGTATCGGTTGTCGAAACTGTCAAATTTCAGATAGCCAAAAGTACTGTAATAGTTACTTCGTTCAAAAAGCGGTGTTGTATCTTCTAGTGTTTCCGATTTTATAAGAATGTTTTGATGTTCGATCCCGCCTCCTATGAGCATTCGTTCTAAAAGTAGGGTTTGGATATACAACTGGTTTACCCAATTTTCAACATCGAGATTGAGCGATGAAACCCCCAGCAAATCTAAAATTCTCCCCTCGTTGAAGTCGGTTTTTGCATTTCGATTAAACGAATTAAATCTACTTTTAAATCCGTAACTCCAGTAAAATCCGTTGTCGATGTAATAATCCAAATTGTATCGTAGTTGGTCGCCTAACATCAAATCCGCTGAGAAAACGTCGTTTTTTAAAAGTGTCTTTTTGTGGGTTACGTTGATAAGTACAGCACTTTTGAACAAGCCGTCGTAATGTGCACCGATTTTAAAAAAAGTTCTATTTGGATTTTCAATCAACTGTAAAATCAAATCGTCGCGATCGCCGTTATCTTCAAATTCGTAAGATATGCCACTAAAGTTTTGAGTAGCATTTAGGTTGTTAATTCCTGTTCGAATCTGATCGTAATTGACTTGGGTGTCGGGTTTAATCTTTAGTTTTCCAAGAACGTAAGCACGGGTGTAGTTTTTAAGTTTACCGGTCTGAATTCTGCCAATAAACAAAGAGTCTGGAGCTGCCTTGAGTTCTTTTTTATGATTAGATAAGCTATCGCCTAAAGTTTTAATTTTTTCATAAACCGTAAACGCTGCTTCTTCTCCAGCTCGAATTATTGCCGCTCCGTCATCGAACGATATCACCGAATAATTAGAAACATCGGGTTTTATATAGATATCAGTAGTTTCGGCTTTTTCTTTCATGCGTTCCAACATTCCCATATTGGAGATTTGTACCAAGATACGTGTCGCATCGCGCAACGATTTGCGGTCTTTTAATCCGTCTTGAACGTCAACACCAATGATAATATCAGCGCCCATATCACGAACTTCTTGAATTGGATAGTTATTCACTACACCTCCGTCAATCAACAACCGCCCGTTGCGTTCCACGGGAGCAAACAAACTTGGAAACGAGCTACTGGCTAGCATTGCCTGTGGTAAAGAACCGTCTTCCATAATTACCTGTTGGCCAGTTTCTATATCGGTTGCAATACAAATAAACGGAATCGGCAAGTCAGAGAATTTTTTAATGTGCCTAACATTTGCCGTCAAGCGCGACAGTAAATTATAGTTGTACATGCCTTTTGATAAGGCAGTGGGAATCCCGATCTTAAATTTATTGAAAGGTAAAGTAAGCGCATACATTTCGTCGTTTCGTCGTTCAAAATAGGTTTTCGAACGTCGAGGAATGTAATCTTGTAACAATTCATCAAAATTCGTCGACCTAAAAATCGAATCGATTTGCGTCGCGCTGTAACCCGATGCATACAAGCCACCAATAACCGCACCCATGCTTGTTCCACCAATGTAATCTACTTTTACGCCGGCCTCTTCCAAAACCTTTAAAACGCCAATGTGTGCAAAGCCCTTAGCGCCACCGCCACTTAAAACCAGACCAATTCTTTTTCGCGGAACCGGTTGTTCTTGTGCTGTCGCAAAAGCAAGTGAAAGCAAACATAGCAAGAGGAGAAATTTTTTCATGTTGATTTTTGTTCGTTTGATTGATAATGATTGATGATTTTTTTTGCTTTCGAAGCTCCCACAACTTCGGCAATATCAGCTTCCGAAGCTTCTTTTAAACGTTTAACCGATTTAAACTTCTTGATTAGAGAAGTCATCGTTTTTTCGCCGATGCCCGGAATTTCTTCGATTGCCGAAACCAATGCCGTTTTACTGCGCTTGTCTCTATGAAACGTAATTCCAAAACGGTGGGCTTCGTTGCGTAAATGCTGAATGATTTTTAAAGTTTCCGATTTTTTGTCGAGATACAACGGAATCGGATCGTTCGGATAAAACAATTCTTCTAAGCGTTTCGCTATGCCAATAATGGCAACTTGGCCGCGTATGCCCAATGCGTCAAAACTCTTTAAAGCAGCTCCCAATTGCCCTTTACCACCGTCGATAATTACCAAATTGGGTAAGGAATCGTTTTCTTCGAGTAGGCGTTTGTATCGGCGGTAGACCACTTCTTCCATTGAAGCAAAATCGTTCGGACCTTCAACGGTTTTTACATTAAAATGGCGGTAGTCTTTCTTGCTCGGTTTTCCGTCTCTAAAAACCACACAGGCCGAAACCGGATTCGTTCCTTGAATATTTGAGTTATCGAAACATTCAATATGCCGCGGCTCCACAGGCAAACGCAAGTCTTTTTGCATCTGTGCCATAATCCGATTCGTATGTCGGTCGGGATCAACAATTTGCAACTGCTTCAATTGTTCAATGCGGTAGTATTTCGCATTGCGTTCCGACAGTTCCAACAACTGTTTTTTATCGCCTAGTTGTGGAACAGTCACGCGAATACGCTCGCCTAAATCAATCGAAAAAGGTACAATGACATCGCGAAATTGCAACGAAAAACGCTCTTGAATTTCCACAATGGCCAACTCCAACAGTTCGGCATCCGTTTCATCGAGTTTTTTCTTTATTTCAAGCGTATGCGAACGAATGATCGCGCCGTGCATGATTTGCAAGTAATTGATGTATGCCGCACTTTCGTCGGAAACAATCGAAAAAACGTCGACATTCGTGATTTTCGGATTGGCAACTGTCGAGTACGCCTGATACTTTTCCAAAGCTTCGATTTTCACTTTCACACGTTGCGCCATTTCAAACTCCAAATCCTCGGCGTATTGCTGCATTTGCGTTTTAAATTCGCGCAAGCTGTGTTTGAAATTTCCTTTCAACAATTGCCGAATAGCTTCTACTTGTTTTTCGTAGTGTTCGCGCGTTTCGTGTCCTTCACACGGACCTTTGCAATTCCCAATATGATATTCCAAACAAACCTTAAATTTATGCGATTCAATGTTCTTTTCCGACAAATCGTAATTGCAGGTACGCAGCGGATACAATTCTTTAATCATATCCAACAAGGTGTGCACAATCTTAAAATTGGTATATGGGCCGTAGTATTCCGAACCGTCTTTAATCATGCGCCGCGTGGGAAAAATACGCGGAAACGGTTCTTTTTTGATGCAAATCCACGGATACGACTTATCGTCGCGAAGCATCACATTATAGCGCGGTTGGTGTTTTTTGATGAGGTTGTTTTCCAACAACAACGCATCATTTTCGGTTTCAACTACAATGTGTTTAATTGTAGCAATTTTGCGTACCAATACGTTTGTTCGCGCATTGTCGTGCACTTTATTAAAGTACGACGAAACGCGTTTCTTCAAGTTCTTTGCTTTGCCAACATACAGTATTTTGCCCTCTTTATCGTAGTATTGATAGACCCCTGGATTGTCGGGTAGAGTTTGTATTTGAAGTTGAACAGACGGCTCAGACATTTTCTAAAAGATCTAGTGTAAAGTTACAGCGAACCTTCTAATTTTGGTAATGACTTTGAAAAAAAGGCTACTTTTAACAACGCATATGTCAAAAAACCAGAAAAAACTAACGCTTTTAGGCGAAGAAATACTGCCCGGACAGTCAAAAACACTGTATCTCGAGCTGGCGCGCCTGCCCACGGCAACCAAACTCAAAATCCCTGTTATTGTGTGCCGCAGTAAGAAACCAGGGCCAACCGTTTTGTTTTCGGCCGGAATTCACGGCGATGAAATCAATGGTGTAGAAATTGTTCGGCAGCTTATTGTGCGAAAACTAAATAAGCCCGATGCCGGAACCATTATTTGCATTCCGGTAATCAATATTTTCGGCTTTGTCAATCAATCGCGCGAGTTTCCCGACGGTCGCGATCTCAACCGCGTATTTCCGGGAAGTAAAAAAGGTTCGATGGCCGGCCGTTTTGCCTATTACATTCTCAAAGAAATTTTGCCGGTTGTCGATTTTGCAGTCGATTTCCACGCAGGTGGCGCCAAACGATTTAATGCTGCTCAAATTCGAATTGTTCCCGGCGATTCGCAATTGCTCGAATTGGCACATGTGTTCGCCGCTCCGTTTATATTGTATTCTAAAAACATATCCGGTTCGTTTCGAACTGCTGCCGAGAAGGCAAAAGTTCCGATGCTGCTGTTCGAAGGCGGTATGTCTTTAGATATCAATCCGCAAATCGTGCACTGCGGCTTAAACGGCGTGATTCGTTTGCTGAATTTTTGGCAAATGCGAAAAGATAAAGACGTACCCATTGCCTCTGAAGCAACAATTTTGGAACGCTCGGGCTGGGTGCGCGCCAAAGCATCGGGTTTTTGTCACGACCGCGGATTTTTAGGAAAGTTCGTGCAAAAAGGTACCGTGCTCTGTGAAATAACCGATCCGTTTGGCAAATTCGTGCAAGCCATCAAAGCGCCGCATCACGGCTACGTAATCAATGCCAACTTAGGTTCGATTGTTTACGAAGGCGATGCGCTGTATCATCTGTCTATCGAAAAGTCGGCTGCGGTCGAAACACAATTTTATAAAAATGACGGACAAGAATAGTCTTCGCGCGTTGTACAAGAAAAAGCGTTTGGCTCTTTCTAAAACCGAGACCGAATGGGCAAATAAGCAGATTTCCGAGCAATTTCAAAAACTCGATTTATCGCAAACACGAGTAGTTCATTTGTATACGCCAATTGCCAAATGGAACGAGCCTGAAACACAGTTGTTGCGCGATTTTTTGTGGTTATCGGGCAAGCGTTGCGCTACCGGAATCGTCGTCGAAAGCACCTCGGAAATGCAGCATGTAGCGATTTTTTCCGACACCCAATTTCGCCAAAACAATTGGGGTATTCCCGAACCAATTGATGCCAAACCAATTGCAGTTTCTGAAATCGATTTGGTGATCGTGCCGCTTTTGTGTTGCGACAGGAGTGGTAATCGGGTGGGTTACGGCAAAGGCTTTTACGATATTTTTCTACGAAAGTGTAAACCAAATGTACAGGCCATCGGACTCTCTTTTTTCGAACCTTTGCCAGAACCTACTTCCTCTGAGTCGCACGATTGTAAACTCACTGGCCTACTCACGCCGAAACAGTTTTATCGATTTTAATTTTTTGGGTGCCTTGCCCGTCCGAGCCAGATCCCAAGCGGGCAAGTCGCGCTTTCCATTCCAATAAACCTTGTTCAAGCGGCTTTTGGTAAGGCATAAAACGGGCTTCTTGGGTCGCCGTTTTACACCAACCGCCAGCGCGCTTTCACGTCGGTTTATTTCTATTGCAATCGCTCGCACGGGAATACGTCTATGGAATAACGGTTCAAAAATCCACATCGGCACAACTTTTGCTTTCGATATTCAAAGCACATTGCTTCCTGCCTAAGTGCTTGCCAGCTTGTAAAACTTAGGCTATCTTTGCACTTCTTTTTCACATCACATGAATAAACTACTTATTGTTGGAACCGTTGCGTTCGACGCTATAGAAACGCCTTTCGGAAAAACCGACAAAATACTCGGTGGAGCAGCAACCTACATCGCGCTTTCTGCCGCCAATTTCAAAGTCGATTCTGCGGTGGTTTCCGTCGTTGGAAACGATTTCCCAGACGCATATCTGCAATTGCTTCGCGATAGAAACGTAAATATCGACGGTATCGAAATTGTTCCAAACGGAAAAACGTTCTTTTGGGCTGGTAAATACCACAACGATTTAAACTCGCGCGATACACTTGTAACCGAACTAAACGTATTAGCCGATTTTAATCCGATAGTTCCTGAAAACTATAAGAATGCTGATGTGGTCATGCTCGGAAACTTGCATCCACTGGTTCAAACATCGGTGCTCAATCAGCTTACAGCAAAACCGAAATTGGTAGTTCTCGACACCATGAATTTCTGGATGGATTGCGCACTGCCAGAATTGCTAGACGTCATCAAACGCGTGGATGTTATCACGATAAACGACGAAGAAGCACGTCAGCTTTCCGGCGAATATTCGTTGGTAAAAGCGGCAGCAAAAATTCACGAAATGGGACCCAAATACGTGGTCATCAAAAAAGGAGAACACGGCGCCTTACTCTTCCACGGAAGTGAAATTTTCTTCGCTCCTGCGTTACCGCTCGAAGAAGTTTTCGATCCAACTGGCGCAGGCGATACGTTCGCAGGTGGTTTCTCAGGATTTATTGCACAATCGGGCGATATTACCTTTGAAAACCTCAAACAAGCTATTATTCACGGCTCAAATCTTGCTTCTTTTTGTGTAGAGAAATTCGGCACAGAACGTATGGAAAACCTACAAGCGCACGAAGTGAAAGAAAGATTGCAACGTTTTAAAGCATTAACTCAGTTCGAAATGACAAATATCTAAATAAAACTACGCCCCGAATTTTCGGGGTTTTTTGTTTTCTAAAAACACACGTATGAAAAAAATCAGCTCATTATTTGCAATCATTAGTTCATCGTTACTTTTCGCTCAAGCACCAACCTGGGACTGGGTAAAAAAATCGACAGGAGCCATTAATGAAGCTTTTGCTTGTGTAACAACCGATGTAAACGGAAATGTTTTTGCTGGCGGTAGCATTATTTCTGAAACAGCCGATTTCGGTTTAGGACAAGTTACAACCAACGGATCAGCCGACTATTCAATCGTCAAATACAGTGCTGAAGGAACGCCGTTGTGGATGCGAACCGGCGGAGGAACGGGCAATGAAGTTGTTTATCACGTAACAACAGATGCTAACGGAGCCGTGTATGCTTTGGTACGATTTGAGTCAACATCCGTAACTTTCGGAAACATAACTTTAGATTACACGCCAGGTTCGGCTTTAGGGAATTCCATTCCGCTGGCTTCAGATGTTGCGCTTGTTAAATACGACACCAACGGAACTGTTTTGTGGGCAAAAAAAATAGGAGGAGCCGAGCGCGAATCTTCCACGGGCATTTCTGTTGATAATTCAGGCAACGTGTATGTATCAGCGTTTTCAGAATCTAATAATACAACGGTCGGCAGCTCATCTATTGTTGTTGGTTCCAATAGTTACGTTGGTGCTTTTTTAGCAAAATTCGATTCTTCGGGTAACGTATTGTGGATTAAGCGATTTGGAAACGACAATATCTACGATGGTTGCCGTTTGAGTGGGCTCGTTTTTGATGATTTAGGAAACTTTTATGTAACAGGAGGTTTCACTTCTGAAACTTTTACCTTAGGATCAACCACTTATACCAACACATTTCCAGGAGGATATGAATCCTTTATTGTGAAATTGGATCCATCTGGTAACATCATCGAACAAAAGCTACTGCAAGGAACAGTTGACGATACTTTTGGCGGCGTAGTAAAAATCCAAAATGAACTATTTATCCCTTTTTATGTTAAGTTGTTTCAAATTTCCAATTCTGCTACTTATTCGTTTGATGGAGTAAATTATTCAACAACTACTTCAACAGGAGGTTTGCTTAAACTTGATTTAGACTTACAGTTTATGGCATTAATTCCTAATATTAATGCACCAAGTACAGTATTTACCGATGGGGCAACGCTTTACTTAGCCGGTAATTTTTTTGAACCTACAAGTACATTTGGAGACTATACCGTAACCAATTCAAACAGTAGTACAACGGTACCAACCGGAGATATTTTTATAGCCAATATGGATACTTCGGGCGAGTTTTTTTGGGCAAAATCTGCAGGAGGTTTAGGTTCCGACGATGCACTAGGTTTTGCAATCGATACCGATGGCAACATATTTGCGGCCGGCTACTTCAATTCGACTTCTTGCGCTTTCGATAATTTGACGATAAGCAATTCTTCCCAAGATTATTATGTCGATGCTTTTCTAGCGAAATTAAATTCAGCTATTTTATCAAATACAGATTTGAATAGAGAAACAGTGACGCTGTATCCAAATCCAACGCAAGATAAAGTTCATATTGAAAATGCGAACCTCTTAAAAAAGGTAACCATTTCAGATGTAAATGGTCGAATTCTTGACACGCAATTCGAAAAAACAGTAAACCTTACGAATCTAAAAACAGGAATTTATTTTTTAACTATCGAAACCGAAACGGGAACTAGCTCTCACAAGATAATCAAACAATAATTTGGCGGGCGTTACAAATCAAAGTTCCGCTTTAGCAACACAACAACTACAATGAGCGACACTTTAAAACACGAATGCGGTATTGCACTTCTCCGACTCAAGAAGCCGCTGTCGTTTTACAAAGAAAAATACGGCAGTGCTTTTTACGGCATCCAAAAAATGTATTTGCTAATGGAAAAGCAACACAACCGCGGTCAAGACGGCGCCGGTTTTGCTTCCATAAAATTCGACATGAAACCCGGCGAACGCTATATTTCTCGAGTTCGCTCCAATGCTGCACAGCCTATTCAAGACGTTTTTTTGCAAATCAATACGCGCATCAATGCCGAAATGAGTTTGCATCCCGAACGCACCGACGACGTTCGGTGGCAGAAAAACAATTTGCCATACATCGGCGAGCTTTTTCTGGGTCACGTGCGTTACGGAACTTTTGGTAAAAACAGCATCGAAAGCGTACACCCGTTCCTTCGTCAGAACAACTGGATGCACCGAAATCTGATCGTGGCGGGAAATTTTAATATGACCAACGTAACCGAACTATTTGAATCGTTAGTTGAATTAGGGCAACATCCGAAAGAACTAGCCGATACCGTTACGGTTATGGAAAAAATCGGTCATTTTCTCGACGATGCCGTTACCGATTTATACCAAGAATGCAAACAAAACGGCTTGTCGAAACGCGAAGCTTCACCCGTAATTGCCGAAAAACTTGACATTACACGTATTCTTAAACGCGCATCTAAAGGTTGGGACGGCGGTTACGCCATGGCAGGTTTGTTTGGTCACGGCGATGCGTTTGTTTTTCGCGACCCAGCCGGAATTCGCCCAGCCTATTTCTACGAAGACGATGAAATTGTTGTCGTTGCCTCAGAACGTCCGGTTATTCAAACAGTTTTCAATGTTGCGTTCGATTCGGTGCAGGAATTAGCACCCGGACATGCATTAATCATCAAAAAATCAGGGCAAACGTCGGTTTCCGAAATCATTACGCCTGTTGTCAAAAAAGCCTGTTCGTTTGAGCGTATCTATTTTTCGCGCGGCAGCGATGCCGAAATTTACAGCGAACGCAAAGAACTCGGTAAATTGTTGTTTCCAAAAGTGCTAGAAGCTATTGATAACGATACCGAAAACGCGGTGTTTTCATACATTCCAAATACCGCCGAAGTGTCCTTTTTTGGCATGGTCGAAGCCGCACACGAATATTTGAATCAACATAAAAACGACGAGATTTTACAGCGTCGCAAAACATTAACGAAAGAGCAATTGCACGAAATTCTGTCGCGAAAAATCCGTACAGAAAAAATTGCTATAAAAGACGCAAAACTCAGAACTTTTATCACTGAAGACAGTAGTCGCGATGATCTAGTAGCGCACGTGTACGACGTTACGTATGGCGTGGTAAAACCAACCGATCATTTGGTAATTATCGACGACAGCATTGTTCGCGGAACTACTTTAAAACAATCTATTTTAAAAATGTTGGATCGTTTAAATCCGAAGACAATTGTTGTGGTTTCATCGGCGCCGCAAATTCGTTTCCCCGATTGTTACGGAATTGATATGGCAAAGCTAGAAGGTTTGGTGGCGTTTAATGCTGCGATCACTTTATTGAAAGAACGCGGTTTGGCGCACATTATCGATGCTGTTTATGCCCGTTGCAAGGAACAAGAAAACCGAAAAGACGATCAGATTATCAATGCGGTGAATGCCATTTACGAACCATTTACTGACGAGGAAATTTCGGCAAAAATCGCAGAAATGTTAACGCCTGTAGGTATTCAAGCAAGAGTGCACATTATTTTCCAAAGTGTTGCGAATTTGCATGTAGCTTGTCCAAAGAATCTAGGCGATTGGTATTTCACTGGCGATTATCCAACTCCGGGCGGAAATCGGGTTGTAAATAGGGCTTTTATGAATTATTACGAAGGTAAAGACGCCCGCGCTTATTAAACAATTTGTTAAAAACAGCATTTTAACGACTATCTCAGCATTTTGTCTAAAAATCTTGGTAAGGCAAAGTCATGCTAATACTTTTACATCTCCATAAAGTTAGTAGGTTAAATTTATGGTAGATTTGGGGCAAAAAGGGTGAAGCGCAAGTTTCACCTTTTTTATTTTCAGGAAGTTCCTATTTGTTTGGGCAATCTGCTGCGGCAAACGTTCGGTTGGAAATTATCCCAATCCCAGTTATAAAATAGCCCACTAAACTCATTCATTTTCGCCAATGTTTCTTCAAATTTTTTTTCCACAACTAGGCTATACAAAATTTTTAGAATAGCATTGACGAAAAGAAACGGTGTTTCTTTAGACTATTTTACAACCGTGTTTGTATAGGTGCGTCGCACCAGCACTCCTCTCGCATTTGATTAAGAAAGGGTTTGAAATAGTTAAGAAAGACGAATTTTGAACTCTTTTACTCATTCTTGTGTGAAATGCTTTATTGTTTTGAAGCAACTTTGCTTAAAAAATGAAGTCAAACATCATGAGAAGAGAAATTACCTTACTGTTTTTTTTACTAAGTCTATTTGTAAATGCGCAGTTAACAGTTCGGTTAAATGAACCAACATCTAATTTTCGATCTGTTTCATTTACGACTGAGTCAATTGGATTTGCATGTAAGAATGATGGAATTTACAAAACTACCGATGCCGGCAGTAATTGGTCGCTAATTACCACACCTGATTTACCAGTAAATAAACTGTTTTTTATCAGCGACACCCATGGCTTTGCAACAGGTCAAACATTTGTTAGCGCTTCATCGCCTTCACTTATAAGAACTATTGATGGAGGGACGACATGGACGGGCTTTGTTATTCCTGTAACTAGTAATGAGAGACTTGATGCTCTTTTTTTTACAACTTTAACTACGGGTTATATTGCAGGTCAGGGAAGTAAGATTTACAGAACCACTGATGGAGGCGTAAACTGGTCTGTAGTACATACGGGCGGCGGAGAATTTAAAGACATTCATTTTGTTAACTCAAACCTTGGTTTTGCCGTTGGTTCAAACGGAACAATTTTAAAAACGACAGATGGAATTAACTGGATTCCAAAGCCTTCAGGTGTTATGGGTTTCATAAATGCAATTAATTTTATTTCACCAACTATTGGATTTGCTGCAGGTACAAATGGTATAATTCTTAAAACCACCGACGGAGGCGAAACTTGGAATACCGCATATACAACTTCTCCGTTAAAAAACTTGAATGATATTGCCATAGTAAACAATACAGTTCTCGTTGCGGGTACGGCACTTGGCTTTGATCCAAATCAGAATGTATTATTGGCCTCGACAGACAACGGTGTAACCTGGAATGTAGAAACACTAGTTGGACCAAATGGAATAAATGAAATTTCTTTTATAACTCAGGATAAAGGATTTATGGCTGGTTTTAATGGCGTTTATGAATACAACAGCAGTCTAAATACGGGATATTTTGAAAGTGCTGATTTTGCCATTTACCCCAATCCATCCAATGGAATATTTACAATCAAAACCAATGATGCTAAAAATTTAAGTTGGAAAGTGTATAACAATTTAGGACAAGAAGTGTTAAATGAAACGGGAACCAATATTGACTTAACATCGTTTGCTTCTGGATTATATCTGGTAGAATTGAAGGCAAACGGAATTCAAAAACAAGTAAAAAAAATTATCAAATTGTAATTAAATCTTTAAAGCAATTAAAAAAATTTTAAATAGCCCTTACCATTTTTTGTATTGTTTTTAAATTCATAAATAACGTGAGTTCGATATAAAAATCAAAGTTAGAAATCATTTAAATAGTTGATTACAAGACGTATTTTCTTTGGGATACCGAGGTATCTCAAAAAAATACAACGCAGTAAGCGACTGTTT
>JAIXTU010000131.1 GCA_027483785.1 Flavobacterium sp. | reverse complement strand
AGTACCAGCACGATGTCGACCAAAATTTATTGAAAGATGAACTCGACAAGACTGTGATGTTGGCTGTGAATGCCGTTGGTGTTGACTTGAATACGGCTGGAAAATCGATTTTAAAATACGTGAGTGGAATAGGGGAGAAGCTCGCCGATGAAATCGTGAAATTTCGTGAAAGCAGCGGCGGATTTACCAACAGAAAGCAGTTACTGGAAGTTGCGGGTTTGGGTAATAAAACGTTTGAACAAGCGGCGGCATTTTTACGTATTACCAACAGCACTAATTTACTCGATAATTCGGCTGTGCATCCGGAAGCGTATGCTGTGGTTGAAAAAATGGCCAAAGCTCTAGGAATTACGCTTTCGGAGTTGATTGGAAATAAAACGGCGATTGCGAAAATTGCACCGACTGATTTTGTAACCGAAAAAGTCGGTCTTTTAGTTTTGAAAGATATTTTGAAAGAATTGGAAAAACCGGCTCGCGATCCGCGAAAGAAAGCACAGGTTTTGGAATTCGATTCGACCATTAAAACCATAGACGATTTACGGGAAGGCATGGAGTTGCCGGGCATTATCAACAATATTACAGCTTTCGGTTGTTTTGTAAATATCGGCATCAAACAAAGCGGATTGATCCACATTTCAAACCTCGGACAAGGATTTGTTAGCGACGTTTCAGCAGTTGTAAAATTGCATCAACACGTTCGGGTTCGGGTGTTGTCGGTAGAATTGCAAACGGGCCGAATACAGCTGGCGCTGGTTACTTAACAGCTACAAAAAAACCGCCTCAAAGGCGGTTTCGTTTATTCTTTGTGAACCTTTGGTTCGTCGTTTAAAGGCGAAGAAGGCTGAATTGGGTCGCTCGAAACGGGCTTTGAAGGCGGCGTATCGTCTTTAGCGGCATTTTTAAATTCTTTGATTCCGCTACCTAATCCTTTCATTAATTCCGGAATTTTTCTTCCTCCGAAAAGCAGCAAAACCACCACTAAAATTAAAACCCATTCTGTTGGTCCAAAGCTGCCTAAAAATATCATTGAAGCAATCATAATTCAAATTGTTTATCGACACAAAAGTAAGACAAATTTGCTGTTTGCATTAATAAAACCTGAACTCGATTAAAAATCTTTGTCAGATCGCTGTTTTACAACGCATTGAAATTTAGACTAGCACAAAATCTGTGTAAGTCTCGGTCGCTAAACATTTAAACGGTCGCATACTTCGTTGCATTTATTTGTGATACTACAGTATCCCAAAAAAAGTGCGCCTCGTATTCAACCATTTAAATATTTTCTGACTTTAATTTTTAAATCGAGCGCAGGTTTAAACCTTTTACAATTGTATAGCGATTTTAAAAAAATCGATTTTTGATTGTACTTCTTTGAGAAAATCAGCAGATGCGTAGTAACTTGCGCCTTATGTCGGTTAAAGCATTTTTATCAAAATACGTGGCGGCGATTGCGGTCGCAAAAACCAAGAAATGGGCTTCGGATCCCGTTATAACGCAACAGCGAACTTTCGAAAAGCTGATTGCTCGTGCGGCGAAAACGCAATTTGGAAGGGATCATGGTTTTTCAGAAATTCGTTCCCATGCCGATTTCGTAGCTCGTGTTCCCATCGGCGATTACGAAGCGTTAAAACCGTACGTAGAGCAAGTGGTTGCGGGAAATTCCGATGTGCTCTGGCCGGGCAAACCAAAGTATTTTGCTAAAACGTCGGGAACAACCTCGGGCGCTAAATACATTCCGATTACTTCCGAATCAATGCCCTTTCACATCCAAGCCGCACGCGACGCCATTTTGCATTACATTCATGAAACTGGCGACACCAAAGTTGTGGATGGAAAGATGATTTTCCTGCAGGGAAGTCCGATTTTAGAAGAAAAAAACGGCATTCAATTGGGCCGACTTTCTGGAATCGTGGCACATTATGTTCCGAAATACTTACAGAAAAACCGCTTGCCTTCATGGGAAACAAATTGCATAGACGATTGGGAAACCAAGGTCGATGCGATTGTTGAAGAAACGATGAAAGAAGATTTGTCGATTATCAGCGGTATTCCGAGTTGGGTACAAATGTATTTTGAGCGTTTGCAAGAAAAGTCGGGTAAAGCAGTTGGCGAATTGTTTCCAAACTTCAATCTGTTTATTTACGGAGGTGTGAATTACGAACCGTATCGTAAAAAATTCGAGCAATTGATTGGTAGAAAAGTCAATAGCATTGAACTTTTCCCAGCATCGGAGGGCTTTTTTGCCTATGCCGATTCGCAGCAAGAGGAAGGCATGCTCTTGTTATTAAATTCGGGAATTTTTTACGAATTTATACCAGCGAATCGTTTTTTTGAAGAAAATCCGCCGCGATTAACTATTGGCGAGGTTGCACTGGGCGTCAATTACGTTTTGATATTGTCGACTAACGCCGGATTGTGGGCGTATAACATTGGAGATACCATTCGATTTACCTCACTTTGGCCGTATCGCGTGGTGGTTACGGGTCGCATCAAGCATTTTATTTCGGCTTTTGGCGAACACGTAATCGGAAAAGAAGTAGAAGAAGCCTTGCGAGCTGCATTAAGCAATTCGGATGCAGTGGTAAGCGAATTTACAGTAGCTCCGCAAGTGGCGCCAAGTTCGGGCTTGCCGTATCACGAATGGTTTATTGAATTTGAGCAGGAGCCGGAAGATTTGGCAATGTTTGCACAGGCGATAGATGCAGCATTACGAAAACAAAACAGCTACTACGACGACTTGATTTCGGGTAGTGTATTACAAGTATTAAAGATTTCGGTTGTTCCCAAAAACGGATTTCAAGAGTACATGAAAAGTCAGGGAAAATTAGGCGGACAGAATAAGTTGCCTCGGTTGAGTAACGATCGAAAAATTGCCGATTTCCTAGCTAAATTATTGTAAATCTTTTATTTATTGGAGTATATATTGGTTGATTTTTTCAAAAAGAAATCGGCAAAATAGCGGTGTAATTTAACATACGTAATATTGCAATATTACCTCGGTTACTAGATTAAAAATCAAGCATTTATATTTAATGTAAACACTTCTTTTTAAATAACTTTCTAAAAATTTCCGAAAAACTTTCCGCGAAAGCGTGTAACTACCAACAATTCCGATTTTCTAGTGAGATTGTTGTAACCTTTTATTTTTTGGAAGCGATTTTGGTTCTTTTTTTTATGGAAAAAAGGAATTTATATCACTGTTATTTTAACATAAGTAATATTGCAATATTACCTCATTTAATAATTTAGTATTCAAGTATTTATATTTAATTTGAACACTTCTAAATAACTAACATTCCTTAAATTTACAAAGAAAGTTTTTCCGAACGATTTTCCGCGAAAGCGTGTAACTATTATCGATTCCGCGAAAGCGTAGAATCTACCAACGATTTTATCTGGGTAATGGTGCACCAATTAGCGAAATGAAACTATGAAATCAAAAAAGTACGCTTAACCATTTAACAAAAGCCGAAGCAACGAGAATACAACCGAAAAAACCTACATTTGCAGGTTAGTAAACTTTGCACATGAGCGAAATCAGAAATGTACACCGCAGTAGAGCCCAAGAGTCGTCGGCTGCGATTGAACGATTATATATTACCATCCGCCACCTTTTTAACCGCGGTTTTTACAAGCCAATGGGTGTCTCTGGAGAAACCTTGCGCGAAGCACTTTTATCGCTCCGACCAGAAATTTATGGCAGTATTGCTGAAGAAAAAGTAGAGTTAAACGGATTGCTTTACGTCATTGAGCGTTTGCCAACAGGTATCGAAGAATGTCGTTTTATCAACTTAATTTCCGACGAAGGTTATACCAATAGTCATTTTACCGCGATCGTTCCGCCGAAGCGTAAACGCAATTGTTACAGAATAGACGAAGAGCAGATGAATGTAGTAATTACCCGCGGACGTTCGGATATTTACGACATTTTAACGCACTTGACATTCATTTTTATCGAATCGCACAAAATAAAGGATCGTATTTTATTGGACGACGGAGGCGAATTATCGCGCGATTGGTTAAAGCTTGAACAAGCCGTTAAAACTTCTAAGAAACTTACATTAATTGAACGCGAAAAAGCAGTTTCACATACGGCAAATATTCTAGGACGCAGCTTTTCAGAAGTCAATGCTATTTACGATTCGTTTGGCAGTTCCGAAAAGCCCGATCGATTTTTGAGTGTGGTGTATTGGTTGGGAAAATTAGCTTTGGAAGAAGTTTTAGAAAACAAAAAACGCACGATTTCATTCAGCCCGATTTTACGCGAACGTTTAGGACATCACATTCACGGAGAAATTTGGGCACATAATATTAAGTCGACGTTACACGCAAACGGATTGATCGGACGCGAAATTCACATCATCAGTGCGAATATGCACTCAGTAATGAATTCGATTTTCGCAGCTGGTATTCAGAAAAACAAGTCGGAATCGGGTATCGATTTCAAGTTGTTTGAAGAATTGAGCAGCAGCGGCGCCAAGGAATTGCGTCAGAAAGTCGAGAAATTGGCCTTAGCGCACGGAATGATTTCGATGCCGGATACTTCAGGAACCAATATCGACGTTCAGATCTTTGATACAGCAAAAGTAGATTGGAAGAAAACGGCGTTTCCGCAGGTAAAATCGCAAGAAAACGGACCTGTTTTAATTGTCATGGATTATGCTTTTGGTGAGCAAGCCTACGAAACCATTGATGAGCTTTTAAAACCGTTTGTACAACCCGATGGTGTAAAGCAGTACTTGAATGTAGCATCAGTTTCCATTATGGGTAAGGCGGGTATTTTAGAAGGAGGAAAAGGAGATATTATGATACCTTCAGCACACATTAACGAAGGTACGGGTGATAATTATCCGTTTGAAAATGAGCTCACATCCGACCTGTTAAACGGATATGATATTCCGGTATATGCGGGCCCGATGGTAACGGTTTTAGGAACCTCGTTGCAGAACAAAGATTTGCTTACATTTTTCCATAAATCGACTTGGGGTGTTATTGGTTTGGAAATGGAAGGGGCGTATTATCAAAAAGCGATACAATCGGCTTCAAAAATTCGAAAAAGTATACCAGCGCAAGTAAAAGTGCGTTATGCGTACTATGCCTCGGATAATCCTTTGGAAACAGGAAGTACTTTGGCATCTGGTGGTTTAGGGACAACCGGTGTAAAGCCAACGTACTTAATTACGATAAAAATTTTAGAACAGATATTTAACTTATAAAAAAATGAACAAAAATAATCCGAATGTTTCTGAGAATGATGAAGTAGATTTATCTAAAATTACAAGTGGATTTAGTAATCTGGTTTCAAGGTTAAAAACCCGTTTTTTTAATCTTATTCTATTTTTTAAGAAAAAGCTGCTGATAATCGCATCTTTATTAATTATAGGATTTGGAATAGGACTTTATTTAGATAAAAACATCGTTTCCTACAACCATGAACTTATTGTTACACCTAATTTTGGAGCTAATGACTACTTGTATTCTAAAATTGAAAAGTTAAACTCTAAGATTCTTCAAAAAGACACTTTGGACCTGAGTAAATTAGGATTTAAAAACATCAGTAAGATTGGTAAATTAACTTTAGAGCCAGTAATAGATATTTATAAGTTTATAAACAACAATGAAGACAATTTTGAACTGATAAAACTTATGGCAGAGGATGGCGATTTAGAAAAAATCGTTGAAAATAAGATAACTAGTAAAAACTATCCTTTTCATGTTTTAAAATTTGGAACATCAAATAAGGTCACTGACGAAGGTCTTGTTATTCCCTTAATGAGTTATTTAAATGAATCGGAGTATTTTGAAAAACTTAAAAGTGCCTACAGGAAGAATGTTGAAATTAAGATGAGAGAGAATGATTCGGTTATAAAACAAATCGATGTTATCTTGAATGCATTTAAAACGAGTTCTTCTGTTAATCCTCGTAGTAGTAGTTTGGTTTATTATAATGAAAACACAGAACTGAACGAGATAATTAAAACAAAAGAATTATTAATTGCCGAGCAAGGATCTTTGAGAATTGATGTAATTAATACAGATCAAATCATTAAAAACATCGTAGTTAGCACAAACTTAAAAAACATGGAGTCAATTAACGGTAAGCTTAAACTTGTATTACCATTATTGTTTATATCTATTTACCTTTTTATCTACTTGTTTAAAGAATTTTACAATAGTGAATTGGAAAAGTCCAAACAAATTTAAATGAAAGGAATCATACTAGCTGGCGGATCGGGAACGCGCCTGCATCCGCTCACTTTAGCCGTCAGTAAACAGCTGATGCCGATTTACGACAAACCGATGATTTATTATCCTTTGTCAACACTAATGTGGTCTGGTATTCGCGAAATTTTAATCATTTCTACACCACACGACTTGCCTTTGTTTCGCCAGCTTTTAGGAGACGGAAAACGGCTGGGTTGTCGATTTGAATACGCCGTTCAAGAACATCCTAATGGTTTGGCAGAGGCTTTCATAATTGGTAAAGACTTCATTGGTTCAGATAAGGTTGCTTTGGTTTTAGGAGATAATATTTTTTACGGAACTGGACTTGCTGATTTATTGCAAGCAAACAGCGATCCAAATGGCGGAATCATTTATGCTTATCACGTTCAAGATCCAGAACGTTATGGAGTTGTAGATTTTGATAAAGAAGGAAAGGTGCTTTCTATTGAAGAAAAGCCACTGGTTCCTAAATCAAATTTTGCCGTGCCAGGAATTTATTTTTACGACAATCAAGTTGTAGAAATTGCCTCAAACATTAAACCCAGTGCTCGAGGTGAGATAGAAATTACAGACGTGAACAAAGCCTATTTACAACAAGGAAAATTGCAAGTTAGCATTCTCGATCGCGGAACGGCATGGTTTGACACCGGAACGTTTAATTCGCTTATGCAAGCTTCGCAATTTGTTCAAGTAATTGAAGAGCGACAAGGTTTGAAAATTGGTTCTATTGAAGAAGCTGCTTTCAAAATGGGGTACATCGACGCGCAGCAGCTCGAAGCACTGGCACAACCCTTATTGAAAAGTGGGTATGGAAAACATTTAATTGAAATTATCAACGGATGAAAGCTATAGAAACGACTTTAAAAGGCTGTTTCGTTCTAGAACCCACAGTTATACCCGACGGTAGAGGCTATTTTATGGAAAGTTTCAACAAACAGAAATTCGCCGAATTAATAGGTCGAGAGGTCGATTTCGTTCAAGACAATCAATCGTTTTCAACACGCGGAGTTATTCGAGGTTTGCATTATCAATGTGGCGAACATGCACAAGCCAAATTAGTACGCGTTTTACATGGCGAAGTTTTAGATGTGGCCGTTGATTTGCGGCCTAATTCACCAACTTACGGGAAAGTTGAAACGGTTTTGCTTTCCGCAGAAAACCAAAAACAATTTTTTGTTCCGCGCGGTTTTGCACACGGATTTGTTGTATTGTCTGAAACGGCAGTTTTCTTATATAAATGCGATAATTACTACAATAAAGCTAGTGAAGGCGGTGTGTTTTTCAACGATCCAGATTTAGCCATCGATTGGCAGATAACAGAGCAGGAGCTTATTATTTCAGAGAAAGATCAAAACCTTCCTCTTTTAAAAGACGCTTTGCCGGTATGAAAGTCTTGGTAACGGGCGCAAACGGACAGCTCGGACAGTGTTTGCAAGAACTAGCGCCGAAATTTCCCGAATTTCAATTTACTTTTTGCAGTTCGAGCGATTTAGATATAACGAACGAATCGCAAATCGAAAGTGTTTTTTCGGAAGTCAAACCGCATTTTTGTATCAATGCGGCGGCATACACAGCGGTCGATAAAGCAGAAGCGGAGCCCGAACGCGCCTTTCTTATCAACGAAACAGCAGTAGCGTTTTTAGCGCTGGCGTGTAAAAAATACGCTACAACACTTCTCCATATCTCGACTGACTTTGTTTTCGACGGTACAAAAATCGCCCCATACCAAGAAACTGACGCGGTAAATCCAATAGGCGTGTACGGAAAGAGCAAACTCGCAGGAGAGCAGAAAATTCAAGCGCTTTTGGAGCAATTTTATATTGTTCGAACTTCATGGGTTTACTCGGATTACGGACACAATTTTAAAAAAACCATGTTGCGTTTAGGTAAAGAACGCGGCGCTGTTTCCGTGGTAAACGATCAAAGAGGCTGCCCGACCCATGCAATCGACTTAGCGCTGGCATTATTGGCTATCCTAAACGCAAAAAATCAAAAAGTGGTACCTTTCGGTATTTATCACTTCTGTGGAAACAAAGAAATGACTTGGTATTCGTTTGCGATTCAAATCTTTGAAAAGGCAGAGATGAAAGTTGAAGTAACGCCAATTCCAACTTCTGATTTTCCAACACCAGCAAAAAGGCCGGCTTATAGTGTTCTAGATCGCAGCAAGTGGGATCAAACTTTTAAAAAAGAAGCCTAATGAAATTATCAGTAGTTTCTCCGGTTTACAAAGCTGAGCGCATTATTCCAACTTTAGTTGAACGAATCGAGCAGGCAGTTTCGCCGATTTTTGAAGACTATGAGATTGTTTTAGTAGAAGATTGTAGTCCAGACAACAGTTGGGCAGTTATCGAAGAACTTTCAGCAAGAAATCAGCGAATTGTCGCCGCAAAACTGAGTAAAAATTTCGGTCAACATCCAGCGATAATGGCAGGTTTGTCTTTAGCAACGGGCGACAAAATTGTGGTCATGGATTGCGATTTGCAAGATCAGCCGGAAGAAATCGGAAAATTATTTAACGCGATGCAGTTGGGTTACGACATCGTTTTAGCGAAGCGGAGTAACCGACAGGACGGCTTTTTCAAAAAGCTATTTTCTCGGATTTTCTTCAAAACGTATAGTTATTTGACCGACAGTAAATTCGACAATACGATAGCTAATTTTGGTATCTACGATCGCAAAGTGATTGATGAAGTTTTGCAAATGAGCGATTATATTAAGTCGTTTCCGCTCTTTGTAAATTGGGTTGGCTTTCGCAGTACGTCAATCGAAGTAGCTCATGTAAAAAGAGCCGAAGGAAAAACCTCGTATACGTACGGAAAGTTATTCCGACTAGCATTCGACACGATTATTTCCTTTTCCAATAAGCCGTTAAAAATCTTTGTGAAGCTTGGTATGTTCCTTTCTCTAATATCTTTCTTAGCAGGAATTTACACACTTTATAAGTACCTTGCTGGTGAAATAAAAGTTTTAGGTTACAGTTCAATCATGATTTCAATCTGGTTTCTTTCAGGAATGATGATTACCATTATCGGCGTAGTAGGGATTTATATTGGGAAAATTTTCGATCAATCGAAAAACAGAAAGCCGTTTATAGTAGAAAAAACCGTGAATTATGAGCGCTAAGAACATCGCTGCGGATGAAATTTACATCGGAAAGAACACGATAATTGAGCCTTCTGCAGTTATTCGAGGTATTAATGGTAAGGCACGCCGCATCGTTATTGGAGATAATTGTTATATCGGAACCAATGTCCAAATAATTTGCGATGATTTCTCGCTTGGCGATTATTCCAAAATCCAACACGACACCAATATTCACGGGTATTTGCCTTGTCGAATTGGTCATAATGCCTGGATTGGTCAGTTTTCTATTATCGACTCGATAGGAGGAACTACGATTGGAAATAATTGTGGAATAGGTGCCCATTCGCAAATTTGGAGTCATATTAAGTATGGGGACACGCTGGAAGGTTGTCGGTTTTTGTCGGAAAAATCCATGCAAATAGGCAACGATGTTTGGTTTGTAGGACATTGCATAGTTTCGCCAATAATCGCTGCCGATAAATCGATGGCCATGGTGGGTTCGGTGGTTACTAAAGACATGTATTACAACGAAATTTACGCAGGTTCGCCAGCAAAGTCGATTTCGGACAAGATTGGATTTCAATTTAAAGAAGTTTCGGTGTCGGAAAAATTCCAGAAAATGCGCGCGTATTTGCAACAGTGGAATCCTAATGCTAGATCTATTGAAATTGTTAGTGACGTTTCTGAAATAGATTTTTCAAAAAGCGATATTTCGTTTTTCAACGTTTCCGATCGCACGTACACCAAAAGAAGTAGTGAAGAAGAAATTGCATTTATGAAGTTTTTACTTCCTGCGAAAGCAAAATTTACGCCAATCATCTGATTATGAATATCCCGTTTAACAAACCGTACTTGAGTGGAAAAGAAACGTTCTATATTGAAGACGCTGTAAAAAGCGGCAAGATATCAGGTAATGGCACCTATACCCAAAAATGCCAGACGTTTTTTGAACAGCAATACGGATTTGCGAAATGTTTGTTAACAACCTCATGTACTGATGCGCTTGAAATGGCCGCGATTTTAGTAGGAATTGAACCAGGCGATGAGGTTATTATGCCTTCGTACACGTTTGTATCCACCGCCACCGCTTTCATTTTACGCGGTGCAAAAATTGTTTTTGCCGACAGTAGTTCGGCGCATCCAAATATCGATGAAAACAGTTTGGAATCTTTAATCACAGCGCGTACCAAAGCGATTGTTGTGGTTCATTACGCCGGTGTGGCTTGCCATATGGAACCGATAATGGCACTTGCAAAGCAACACGATTTATTTGTTATTGAAGATGCTGCGCAGGCAATAGACAGTTATTATACTTTTTCCGACGGAACACAGAAAGCACTAGGTGCTATAGGTCATTTAGCGGCTTTTTCCTTTCACGAAACTAAAAACATAATTTCGGGCGAAGGAGGTATGTTGGTTGTAAACGACGAGCAGTTTGCTTTGCGAGCTGAGATCATTTGGGAAAAAGGAACCAACCGAACATCGTTTTTTAGAGGAGAAGTGGATAAATACGGTTGGGTAGATATCGGAAGTTCGTTTTTACCTTCGGAAATAGTAGCTGCTTTTTTGTGGGCACAACTCGAAAATTTAGACGACATTCAGCGAAAGCGAAAGGCTATTTGGGATTCGTACAATGCAGGTTTGGCATCTTGGGCAGCTGCAAACGACATCAAGTTACCAGAAATTCCGGATTACGCTACAAATAACGGGCACATGTTTTATCTGATTTGCAAGAGTTTAGAACAAAGAACGAGTTTAATTTCGCACCTAAAAAATTACGGAATTTTAGCGGTTTTTCATTATTTGAGTTTACATAAGAGTCCGTTTTACCAAGAACGACACGACGGAAGAAGTTTGGTTAACAGCGATCATTTTACCAATGTTTTAGTGAGATTGCCGCTGTATTATGAATTGGAGGTTGAAGATGTGATTGGGAATTTAAGAGAGTTTAAATAACTTTAGAGGACTCCCCAAAATTTTTAATCGAACTGAGGGTAGTTTAAAAAAAAATTACCATTAGTTACTTCAATTACATCGCTTGAATCATTTGGATTTTGTCCGACGAAACTGTACGTCCCACGAATCAAGTTAAAGACTCTTTCGGTTATTTCTAATGTTCCTACACAGTCGTAAACCAGATATTCATTTGTTTCCGTATTAAATCTTGCGATTTTAACCAGATTAGATGCCGAATTATTGGTAAAAGAGTAAATTCCAGGCGTGGTATTCAGCCGATTAAATTTTAGTAAAATCTTAAATTCATCATCACTTAGTGTGTGAAGAGTTAAATTATGATAATCCGACGGATTATCTTTTCGCATATAATGGTGAATTGTGCTCCAATCTACACCATTTATTTTTGCTGTATTTTTTAAACCTAGTATGATAGGAACAGATTCAATTATCGGCAAACTAAATGAGCCATTAACGAATTTGGATTGAGAATTTAAGTTATCTGGATCAGCATATAAAAGTCCGGAAAAATTGCCTTCAATTCTGTTTAGCGTTGTATCGTAAGAAGTAATTTCTAATGAATAGTAATTTGAGCTAAAATTCCTAAAATTGTAGAACTTACGCCAAACGCCAAATTCAAAGTAATCAATATAAATCTGACCTATTTTGCCTTCTTTTGATATTTTTATTGTGGGCTCAAAATCAAATGAACGTGTTTGAATTACAATTTTATCTTCAATTAAAAAGGCATTTTGAGCTGTTATATCCGTTAGTTCACCATTTACAAAGAGTTCAAACTTATTTTCTGGGGCAACTACTTCGGGTTCTACCTCACTAACAGTTTCTGTATTATCTGAACAGCCAAAGTTAAAAAAAGCAAGCAATGTACATATAAGGATCTGTCTTTTCATAAGTTAGTAAGTTTGAAAATTACGAAAAACCCCATCGGATATTTGAATAGTCTCAGCAGGATTATTGGGATTAGTTGCTGAAAAAGAAAATGTACCTATATGAGAATATCTTTGAGCACCGTGGAATTCGCGATATGAATAACTTATGACCCCCGAGACTATATATTCGTCAAAGCTATAAGTATTTAAATTAAAACGCTCAAATTTCACATAGTTATCAGTGCTATTGGAGTCAAATACAAAGCTTCCAGGAGCAGTATTTTCAGCGATATGGATGGTAAATCTGTAATCGTCTTCAGCGGTAAAGGAACTCTCAGATCCGATTTCTTTTGCAACCCAACTTTCTTCATTAATCAAAGCGTTGCAGTATTGAGGTATACTCTGATAGAAAAGACTCAATAAGTTCTCATTTACTCGAACGAAGTTTTTGCTAACAACTCCTTTAATATTACGGTAGTAAGAAGATAAATTATTATCATCACTATAAAGATTTCCTTCAAAGTCGATGGTTAGTGTGTTGTTTAATTCATTGATTTCAAAATTATTTACCTCCAAAAAATTAGCGGGAAAATTTTGATAATTTCGAAAATAGTATTGGTTGTTATATGGCGCTCCTTCATACATATATAGCGTCCCCCTCAAAAAATAACCAGACTTAGTAAAGGTTAAAGATAAACTTATGGGTGTTGCTCCCGTTAGTGTTGCCCCCAAAACAACCGCATCCTTATAAACGGTCACAGTTAAGTTTGGGTTATCGTCTATCGAAAAATCCGTCTTAACCCCATCAACAGCTATGAAATATTCGGGAGTTTCACTTATTACCTCAACAACCTCATCATTAGACGAGCACGAAAAAAAAAGACTGAAAAAAACTAAGGAAAAAGCTATTTGTAAACCAGCCTTAGCTCTAATTGTAGACTTAATATCATAAAAATTTCTTATCATTACTAGTTTTGTAGGGTTTGATTTTAAGTCGTACAAGGTAATTTATTTTTCTTTACATACGAAAACTCATGGATTACCGTTAATTTTGGGTATAAATATTAGAATGAGGCTAAGAACCAATTAAGTTAACTCTATTGATTTCAGCGAACAACTCATTAATTATTTGTATTAATCGATAAAAGCAATATTTTTGCGCAAATTTAAAAAACATGAAAATTAAGGTATTTTTAAGTCTTTTTTTAGCAATCTTTTTTTTAGCGTGTAAAGGCGAGAAACAAAGTGAGCAAGTGGCAGCTGAAAAGCCAGTAGACAGTAAAGTTAAAATTGTCGTAGACATGATAGTTCCGAAAGACGACTCTTTTCAAATCTTTTACACAGAAGATGGGACATCTGTTTTCAGCGAAGAGAAGTCTGTTAGAGTTAATGTAAAAGGGCAGCCTACTTCGCAAAAAATCGTGTTTAATTTCCCAGAAGATGCGGCTTTTAGTTTTTTGAGATTTGACGTTGGAGAAAATAAAGAACAGCAACAGATGAAAATTGAAAATTTTACTGTTGATTATTTTGGTAAAAAATTCGAAGCTAAAGGAAATTTGTTCTTCCAGTATTTTGCGCCAAACGAACAGCTTACCGTTGACATGAACGGCTCGACCTTTTTACCTAAAAAGGTAGGAGATATACATGACCCGATATTTTATCCGCTTGAACCTCTGGGAGTAGAGCTAGAGAAATTAGTAAAGTCATAAATAAGTCTTAATGCCGCCTCAATCCAAGGCGGCTTTTTTATTTCTAACCAGTACTTGCAAAAACCATCCTTGCATATAAACTATTAAAAAGGTGCATTTTTAGTAGAAGACGACGATTTATAATGTTAATCAAACTTTGACAGCTGCTACTAAAAATCATCACAGACAATTGATTGTAAAATTGTCTTTTATTAAGACAATCAGTTCATTCACTACCCTAATATGTTTTATTGAATCCGATGAGTTCAAAAGTTGAAGTGTAAATAAACGAATTGCCATCTACAGCAATTTCTTTCGGATTATCAAGTTTTATAAAAGTTGCTGTTTCGTTTGGCTCAAGAATAAATGAATTTGAACCATTTGTAAAGCCCTTGAAAAAGTAATATTTTTTAAATTATCAAAACCGATACTTCTTCCCTCTGCTTTAACTGTAAGAATCTCCCCTGCATTTAAAGTTGAAACAATTTCTGATATTGTTTCTTTTGCGTTTTCAACAATTATAAATTTAAAATTAGACGTTTTAATTGTGCCATTAACCGCGGAAATTTTATTATTTGTTACACCAAAAGTTCTTATTAATTTAAGGACTTCATTGCCATTCTCGTCGATCTTGCAGCTGTTGTTTTTAATCGATACTTCAGAATTTATGTCGTAATTAAGTAGAAAAAAATCATCATCTAATTTTGAGCTTTTTTCATCTGAAACCGTAACATAGTTATTTTCAGCATTAACCTGACCCCCATCTAAATAGATACAAGCTCCACCGTATTTTGGTTTTGATTTTAAATCAAGACTTCCATAACCCGCAGCATTTGCAAATCTACAACCAATTACATTTATACTTTTGGAGGGAAGCTTAGGACTTGTATCCTGAGATCTAATTATTGCAATTGCTCGATCGAGAGCTTCAAACCAGCAATTTTCAAAAGTTACATTTTCTGCAAATTGCAAAAACACACCGTAACTAGAATATTGAAACGTACAAGTGTTAAATTGGATTACGGAAGGTTGAACATGCCCTAAACTCTCTAAAGCAACATTAAAGCCGCTGTCGGTTTGTAATTGGCAACTATATGCGGAGCTTATCTCCATACATCCGTCGAATCCGCAAGCATTGAATTCTATTTGACCATTTTGCCCTCGAATTAAGAGACAATTTGAGCTTAAGGTTTGTCGAGTAATGTAGACATTTTCAAATATAAGATTCTGATTCGGTAGAAGATAATTGTCATTTGGACCACTACCTTCAAGAATAATTCCAGTACCGTTGAATTGATTGATTTGAATATTCTTGAATGTTGCACCCCAAAGTCCACCGTCGCCAGTAGCTCCAGTCTTACTTTTCAAATACATACCATTTACGACCGAAGACTCGTTTGGGCTTGTATTTCCTGTTAATGTAAAATCCGATAAATTTACTCCTTGTATTCTTCCAGAATCTAAAACAAACATACTACCTTTTAGTCTTGTTTTATCTGCAGTAAGAATCGTGCTGTGTGTACCTTGTCCTGAAATACTAACTCCATTTCTTATGATAAGAGGATTTGAAATTAAGTAGTTTCCCGCAGGTAGAAGAACTTCCGTTCCAGAATTAGATATACTATAAAATACAAATAGTTAGAAGGAGGATTAATAGGATCAAACACCGAAGGAGATGCGTTTTTCGCAGCAAAGTCAATAGCTTTTTGGATTTTAATCCCATCAGAAGGATTAAAGCCCAATACGCCAAAATATTTTATGTTAATTTTACCATCAATTAATCTTAGCCAGCGACGATTTGGGGATGAATTAGATGATATGATAGTCCCGTCGTTGTCATCAAACCTTGGATCTCCGTTTATCTGAGCATGCTCTTTTAAGATAAAATAACCTTCACCACCATCACCATAGACAGTATGTCCTTTTATGTAAACAATTTCATTCGGTGATGCGATTAAACTTCGCAAGTCATTTATTATATTGACCGCTTTGATTCCAGTAATAGTGTTTTCTGCTGTCATGCAAAACAAAGCATATGGCACACTTTGAAGTTGATTTCCTCCGAAGACAGTGTAATTTCCAGCAGGCGAATTATTGGGATCAATAGAGATTCTCAAATACTTAAGAACATTTGGATCCATGTTTCTCCAGTTTATGTTGCTAAAAGATTCTGAATTAAAAGGGGATAACGGAAGTCCTTTCCCGATGTTTAACGAATATTGTCCTGCGGTATTTGTTTGAATATCAGAGAAAACCTCTTCATAGATAATACTTCCATTTTCTGGTCCTGCATTTGAGAGATAGTCTAAAATAGACACCTTAATCTTTATAATACTGGAAGAAAGGATTGATCCGTTACTATTATACGCAGTGCCCCTATGAGCGAATGACATCGGCACTGAGCTTGTTTGCGCCTGCGAAGTTGAACAAATGATTAGAAGGAAGAGAAAGAAGCGAATCAAGTTTAAAGCATTGCTCATTGGTCAAGTTTTTAGTGAATTACTCGTATTATTTTATCTTTTATACGAAAGAAGCTTTGGACATGTGGATGGTAAACATCAAATTATTAATTAGGTGGAAATCTATTATGAATTAGAAACATCTTTAGTTTAAGACATTGAGATACCCTTAAAATACTTTTACTTAGAATTAATTCTTGATAATTTTTGCAGATAATAGTCTGTCATCATTAATAACAACTAAATAAACACCAGGATTTACAAACGATATATCAACCTTATTTTTATCAACCCGTAGTTTAGTTACTTCTTTTCCGTCAATGGAATAAATTGAAGCCGAAATAACATTAACATTAGTTTTTATCTCGAAAATGTCACGGACAGGATTAGGAAAAACAAACAAGTTTCCCTCAGAACTTTCAGTGATTGAAAATCTTGAGAGGTTTGCAACTTCGGAACTTTCTACGAGTGCAGCACTATCAAAATTAAACACCACAAATATTTCACCAGTATTGAAGTTTAGATTTTGATAAGAATACGAACTGCTACTAATGTTTGAATCAAGTATGTTTGTTTGTCCCCTTAGCTCAGACCCAAAAATATTAAATAATAAAAAAAGACCAATACTTCTTTTAAGATAGCTTTTCATTTCTTATCTATTTTGCTTATCGCTAAGCTAATAAAACCCTTTTACAAAAACAGGGTTATAGAAATTTAAATTTAAAAAAATTGACTAACTATAATCTATACTTGAAAAACCGGTAATGAGTATACGGAATAAGATTCTTTGCCACCATTCGCGAATAAATAATATATTAGCAAAATTCCCTGCAGGGTCTATCCTGTTTTTTGTTCTGCAGGCGCAAAATCATGAACCTATGAACTATCAAGATAAAGCATCTGATTACTATGCGGGAATTAGACACGATTTGATCAGACTAATAGACCCAAATGCCAAACATCTTAGAGTTTTAGAGATAGGCGCAGGGTACGGCACAACATTGTACTT
>JAIXTU010000045.1 GCA_027483785.1 Flavobacterium sp. | reverse complement strand
TGTGGGTGTTGCAATTTATCGAAGGCTACCATGTTTTTTTAATTTTCGTGGTTCCTTTTGAGATTTTCACGGGATAATACTTGAGTTCAATGCCAAATTCGCGACTGTAGGCCGTTTTAAGCTGATTGATAAAATTGGGAACAGCCGCTTTTTTAATAAGGTTGATACTGCAACCGCCGAATCCGCCTCCCATCATACGCGAACCGAAAATGGCTTCGTTTTTTTGTGCTTCGGCTACGAGGAAATCGAGTTCCGGGCAACTTACTTCATAATCTTGCGATAATCCGCGGTGCGTTTCCGACATTAAATTTCCCAGCGTTTTGAAATCTTTTGCATTCAAAGCATCGGCGGCTTTGCCCACGCGAGCAATTTCGGCAATAACAAACGCGCATCTTTTTCATCGAACGGCACCTAATTCTTCGGCAACAACAGACAAATGTTCCGAAGTGCAATTTCTAAAATTTTGAATGTCGGGAAAGTGCTTTTGAATGATTGCAAAACTGCTTTCAACTTCTTGTCGGCGGTCGTTATAGCCCGAGGTTAAATGCGTATGTTTTACACAGCTGTCGATTAGTAGCAGGCAGTTTTCATCGAGTTCGGCGTTGTAGTATTGGTAGGTAAGATCGTCGCAATCAAGTTTTATAACCTGATTTTTCTTTCCAAAAACCGAAGCAAACTGATCCATTATTCCGCAATGAACGCCGGCAAATTCGTGCTCGGCTTTTTGTCCGATGCGCGCTAGTGTCTCACGGGTTAAGCCCAAATCAAATAGTTCGTTTACAGCGTAAGCCATACCGCAAGAAACAGCGGCCGACGACGACAAGCCCGAGCCCATAGGAATGCTACTGCTTAGAACTACATCGAAACTAGAGAAGTGCAATTCGCGATTTTTTAGTTCTTGAATGACGCCAGTCAGGTAATTAACCCACGTTTTATCTATGGGCTGGAGTTTTGTATTACTTTCAAATTCGTAATAATCGTTGAGGTCGGCAGCAAAAAGGCGTATCGCTGTTCCAGCCGATTTCTTTACAGCGAAGCAAACGTATTTATTGATAGCAGCTGGCAAAACAAAGCCGTTGTTGTAATCGATATGTTCGCCAATGATGTTGATGCGTCCAGGCGAAAGGAAAACAGCGTCGGGTTCGTGATGAAATTGGATTTTAAATTGTGAAACCGTATTTCGGATGAGTTTTTTCTTCATCGATAAGAGCGCTTAAGGAAGTTGTTTTAGGGATATTTTAGTTGTTTGTAGCGTGTTTGAGTAAGCTTCAATGGTAACATCGCCGGCAGTCTTTCCAGCTTGAACAATTAGCTGGCATTTTCCGTTAAAAGCGCTTCGTTGCCAAGTGCCGGGAGCGCATTGGTCGGGTTCATGACTGCTTGGATCTCCGTTTCCAACACCTAAAATAGTGGCGTTTTCGCTTACGCGGAATTTTATAACGTTATCGGCAACCGGAACTTCCAATCCGTTTTTGTCGACAACCGATACATTGATGATTGCTAAATCAGTACCGTTGGCTCGAAGCTTCTCAACATTTGTTGACAGTTTTATTCCCTGTGGAGCGTCGGTTGTTTTTACTTGCGCACGAATGGTTTTACCTTTTTTGAGTGCTACGGCTTCGAGTGTTCCGGGTTGATAGGGAACTTTCCATTTCAAGTGTCGGTTTCGAGGCATTGTTTGTTTGCCAAGCGATTTGTTATTTAGGAAAAGTTCGACTTCATCGGCGTTCGAATTCACCCAAACATCGATTTCCTGACCCATTTTGTCGGCCCAGTTCCAATGCGGTGAAATGTGAAGTACATCTTCATCAGTCCACCAACTTTTATAGTAGTAGTAAATGTTTTTTGGGAATCCGCAAACATCCATAACACCAAAATGCGAGTTTACGTTTGGCCATTGGTAAGGTGTTGGCTCGCCTCGATAGTCGAAGCCGGTCCAGATAAATCCGCCCAACCAGAAATCGTTTTCTGCGGCAAGCACCCACCATTCTTCGGCTCTGCTTGCCCACCAAGGCGCTGTGATGTCTTGATCGGGAACATAGGCACGTTGTTTGTCGACTTCATAAATGCCACGTGTCGTTACGGTACTTCCCATTTCAGTTCCGAGTAGCGGCTGGTTGGGATGATCGCGGTGGTAGTCTGCAACGGCGTTTTGGCGGTAGTTGAATCCTCGTATCGGAATTACTTCGTTTACTCCGTTGAATTCGTTAGGCATATCGGCTGCGTAGGTAGAAGTTCGCGTCGGATCGAAGATTTTTTGTTGTGTTAATAAGGTTTGGGCGATTTTCTTCCCGGTTTCTGTTTTCTGAATCCAACCTTCTTCATTGCCAATCGACCATAAAATAACCGACGGATGGTTGCGATCGCGTTTGATTAAACGTTCGAATTGGTCGAGGTACTCTGGGCTGCTATTTAGTAAGCGCTGTTCGTCGACTACAAGCATTCCTAAACTGTCGCAAGCTTCTAAAAGCTCTTTCGTTGGTGCGTTGTGGCTGGCGCGGTAGGCATTGCTCCCCATTTCTTTTAGCAATCGAATGCGGTAGTATTGCAAGTCGTCGGGCATTGCGGCACCAACGCCTGCATGATCTTGATGATTGTTCGTGCCTTTGATTTTGAATCTTTTTCCGTTAAACGAAAAGCCATTTTTAACGTCGAATTCAAAACTGCGAATACCGAATTTTACTTTTTCTTGGTGAATTTTCTGACCGTTTTTTTCTACAACAACTACAGCTCGATATAGGTACGGATTTTCTAAATCCCAAAGTGTACAATTATTAAGTTTCAAATCGAAGTTTGCCTCTGTTTTTCGATGTGCCCCAATTTGCAAGTTCTTTTTAGTTGAACGCGTTAATTCTTTTCCGTTTCGATCTGTAATATAGGTGTAAACCGTGCAGTTATCTGCCGCTAGATTTTTGTTTTCCACCTCGAGTGCCACGGAAATGTTCGCTTTTCTGCCGGAAGGCGTAGCTTTTACAAAAACAGAATTTTGTGGAATGTGCATTTTATTTGTTTCCTGTAGCCAGACGTGTCGGTAAATTCCGGCGCCTTCGTAGAACCAACCTTCGTATTGGGTAGCGTCGACACGAACCACAAGGATGTTGTCTTCACCGAATTTCAAATAATCGGTAACATCGTACGAAAAGCCGAGGTATCCACTTTGGTTTGTTCCTAAGTAAAAGCCATTAAGCCAAACCGATGCATTTCGAAAAACGCCGTCGAATTGGATTTCAAAGCGATTGTTTTTTGAATTGTTGCTTACTTGAAAACGCTTGCGGTACCAACCAATACTGGTTTCGGGATACAATCCGCCAACGGGTTTAAAGCCATGCGAAACCACATCGAAGTTGTCGGAATACACAAAAGGGAGTTTTACGGCCCAATCGTGGGGCACTTGCACTTTTGTCCAAGTGGTATCCACAAATTTCGGATCGATAGCTGTTTTTGCTGCGCCGCCTGATTTTGAAAAAATAGTAGCAATGCTGTAATTGAAATCTTTTTCAGCGTTGGCTGCGTGTCCGAAATGAAATCGCCAATCGTTGTCTAAGGAAGTTCTTTTTTGTGAGAATCCGTTCCACGAAAGTGTTGCTAAGAGTAGTATTAGTAGGCTTTTCTTCAACATAGCTTTAGTTTTTAAAAGCGTTTAAAGCAGGTGATGGACGTCCGTCGTTTTGCCATGCACAGAGTTTGTACTTGCTCCAGCTTTCGGCACCTTGCGGTTCCCAGTACAGAACACCAATTCCGTTATTGTTCGGAACTTTTCTTGTAGCATTAATCGTGGCTTCAAGTAGTTTGTAAGTGTTTTCAACCTTGGAAACTTCGCCACCCACTTCAACCACAAAAACCTTTTTATTGTATTTTTTGCTGAGGTTGGTCATGTTGGTTTCTAAGTCTGTTATCGTTTCTGTGTAATCTTTCTTAATCCAAAACGGATAGTATGAAAGCCCTATTATGTCGTATTGCACTCCGTGTTTGGTAGCCTGATCGAAAAAAGCGTTGAACTTATCGATGTTGTTTCCTTCATCGACATGAACAATAACGCCCATGTTAGCGTCGACAGCTTTTGCAGCTCGATAGCCTTCGTTTAAAAGTTGCGCCAATTGTGGCCAGTTGTGCGTACAACCGTCTGGCC
>JAIXTU010000001.1 GCA_027483785.1 Flavobacterium sp. | reverse complement strand
TCTTTAAATTTACTAAAAATACTGCAAAGGCACAAAGATTTATGTGTATTTTTACGTTGTGCAACAGGCACAGCAGTTTGCAGAAATGGCGGGTTCAGTGCAAAATTGAACATTCGGTTTTCAAATAAACTTTAGTGCTAAATTGAAAGTAAGTGCTTCTAAATTCTCACCCGCGGCGTTTCGCGGAACGTTAGCAGAAATACTATGAAAAATATAGCTTCAATCATATTTTTACTTTTCACGACTATCTGTAATGGACAAGTTAAGTATGACGAGCAAAAAATTTCCACAAAAACTAAGACAATCGTTAATGCTATTTCAAAAGAAAATAGAGTAACGGATGAATATATTGGCTATGGTGGAACGAAATCAAAACAATATGAAAATTTCAAGAAATTAAAAAAAGTAACAATAGAAGAACTTTTAATTCTAACTAATCATCCAAATGGAGTTGTTAGATGTTATTCGTTTTGGGCTTTAGGATTTCATCCAAACATTGACTTACTTGAAATTGTGAAAAATCATTTAAATGATAATGAGGAAATCGAATATCAAACTGGATGTATCATTTCTAGTGAAAAAGTAGGAGATTTTTTTATTTCATTAGTTACACCAAACTATTCTGATTTAGATGTAAAAAAATTAAACGAATCACAGAGAAAAGATTTAGATAGCCTACTTATTTACCAATCAAATAAACTAAACGCAAGATTTGAAGCAATTGAAACAGCTGCAGAAACTTCGCAACTTTATTCTTTTTTACGTAATCTATATCTTAAAACGGCTAATCAAAGTGCATTAGTAAAGCTTTCAAAATATAAACGTGATGAAGACATTCCTCTGATTTTGGCAAATCGTGAAATTGCTAAAAATAAAGAAAGTGGATATTTTCACACGTACAGAGCTATTCAAAATTTTCCTAAAGATGACTTCCTGCCATTTTTAGAAGCAAGATTGAAAGAAACATTAGATGAAACTCATTTCAGTACTGAATGGCGCGAATTATATTCTGCTGTTGTAATGTATAAAAATCCAAAAGCTTTAGAATTATTAAACGTTCCTTTTTCGCAAGTTAAACATGAGAATATCAAAAAATATCATTTAGACTTTATTTATGATGCAATCCTTGAAAACTTTGATATTTGTTATGCAGAAATATTATGGAAGATTTGGGAACAAAATAACGAAATCACTCTTAAAGGTTATCGCTTTTATCTTCAAAACAATATAAGCCGAGCTTATGAAATAAGTATTAATGAACTTCTTGGTGGAAAAAACAAAATAACAAGTACTCCAATTTATAATGAAAGTGTTTTCGCTGAAACTCTTGAAGAAAGTATGTTGAATTTAGTAATAATGAACGACAAAGAACTAGCTAATCAAATTATTGATTCAAAAATTTTAAATGCAAACGTTCATGAGTTTCCAATTTACTCTTCATTCATTAAAAAAAATAAAGACGAAAAATTTATTGAAAGCTTATTTAAAAGATTTGAAAAAGAATGGAATGCACACGTATATCTTGAAATTGCTAAAACATTGATTGAATTCAATGATAAAACGATAAATGACAAAATAATAGAAACTCTAAAAGTAAACAAAAAACTGACTGAAGATTGGGGCGGAAAAGCACTGACTGAATTACTTAAAGAAAACAACATTAATTAAAAGCACTTCTACTACCATCGTTAACTATTACCCAAAATCACCCCAAAGCTCAATTTCGCAAAGTACTTCCATAAAGTCCGGAGAATTATCGTCCTTCTATTAACAATCTTGTGTATAATTAAAGTACGGTTCCTCAAATTGAGTGCAGTGCTAAAAAGTCTTGCATTCGGTAATTCTCGCAATGTTAGCATAAAGCTCTTTTCGTGCCACTTAGTTTACAACGTCCAAAATAACTATCTTAGCATCCATGAATTTAAAGGATTCAATATCAGCTAATCAAAATGAGTTTCTTTACTTATGTAAAACGCATGAGGTAAAAGAATTGTATGCTTTTGGGTCGTCTGTTTCGAATCGATTCAATGAAAAGTCGAGTGATATTGATTTATTGGTCGAACTTGAAACAAAAGATCCGCTTAAACGTGGAGAATACCTAACTGATCTTTGGGAAAAATTCGAAGCTTTCTTTCAGCGTAAAGTTGATTTACTTACCAACGCCTCAATAAGAAATCCAATACTTCGAAATAGTATCGATTCTTCAAAAGTACTTATCTATGACGGAAAAGAGCAGAAAGTATCTTTTTGATGTAATCCTCGCAATTGAATTAATCGAAGACTTTACTGCTGATGTAAATGACTTCAATAAATATGATTCAGATAGAAAAACCCAAAGCGCTGTTGAAAGACAATTGGCGATTATTGGAGAAGCCCTTAATCAATTTCGAAAACTCGAACCTAATATCCAAATTGACAACGATAAGCAAATTATTGCATTTCGAAATCGGTTGGTTCACGCATACGACAGCCTAGACAATTCAATGATTTGGTTAATCCTTAAAAGATATATTGAACCGCTAAAAGTTGAAATACTTCGGCTTTTAACTTAGGCTTTTTGATAACATCGACGGCTATTGTCCAACATCACAACCTGTGCAAAATCTCCCAACTTTAATGCACAAACTCTCCACCCAAAGCCATATCATAGCCGAATTGTCCGAAGCAAATCGAAGATTAGAAAATACGTTACTAACGTTTGGTGAAAAAAATACCTATAAGTAGGTAGTTTTGGGTGGTTGCAACTGTTTACTTTAGCAAACAAAACCGAAATGTGATGCTGCTATTCTGAAATATTTTTTGGGAGATTTTACGATTAAAACAGCTTTGTTGTTAAGAAATACCAGAAGTTGATATAGTTACGTTTTAGATTGTAAAATTTGAAATGCCACGAACAAATTTAAAATATTGAAAAAACGAAAGTTTATAAAAGTTTCGCAAACGAAAAAAGTGGTTCTTTCGAGTATTTGCAAGTGTTTTCGTGAATAACGTGCTTAGCTGAGAGATGAAAACTTTGGTATATTTGGGGGTTAGCAGCAAGGCCATAAAGAGTAAACAAACCTTAACCTAAAATTATATGTTAGACAATCTATCAAAAAACAAAAGTGTGGTGATTGGATCACTCCTTGTAAACGTTTTGACACTTGGGCTGTTAGTTTATTTCATCGTTTTCAAGCCGGACAATTTGGACGACTCAGACTTGGCTGACTTCAACGAGGAGTTAATTTCTCAAGCTAATATGAACAGGTTACAGGCACAAAGCTTGCTCATTGATGCGGATTCATTACTAAAGAATTCAGAAACTGGACAGAATCTTATTACAATATCCTCACAATCAAAAAATGATAGAGCTAAAGAGTGTAAGCCATTGGCTGACAAAAGAAAGTACAAAATTGAGTTGGGTGAATTGGTTTTGAGTTTTAGAAAGGGAAAGCCTGCAACAGTAAAGGGTCTAAATATTTCAAGAGGCGCGGCAGACAGTTTACTTGTACAAATATTAGTTTACGACAGAGCAATATCGAACATATGCAGAGCACTAGTTACACTTGGCCGTCCCGAGACTAGCGCTGAACGACAATACGTTTTAGACTTAATGGACAAACAACAAGCTATCGTTGACTCCTATTCTGGATTTAAGACAGCAATAATTAAATCTAAGGCAGTTGACGAAGTTGAGAGGGTCGTAAAAGAAAATAAAGTAAAAGCAGACTCCGTGACAAGTGGGCTAACGGAATAGGCCCAGCCGCCAACAAAATGTTTGCGCAATGGCGGGGTGACGTGTAAGTTCAAAGTACTATCTTCGTTCAACGTTTGGTCACGCGGGACAGTGAAGCGCTTCAAAATCCCACCACTGCGCAAACACAAACGATAGCTGCAATAATTTTGACAACCCCTAAATATTTCAAATGAAAGCATACATCAAAATTTTCTTGACACAGAATCAAGAAAGTAATAACTACGAAAATCCAAAACTCAAATTTTGGCAGCCAATAATTGACGCATTTGGTGATTCGTACAAAAAAAATGACTACGAAAATGCCGACAAATGCGAAAACTTCATCAGGCAAAAATTTGCAAGTAAGTTAAAAGAAAATATTTTACGGGATATAGACAATCAGCTAAGGTCTTACGAACATAATATTCTTGACAGAGATTATTTCAGACTTTTTGAAGAGTTGAGGTTTGGTAGAAAGTCTGAAAGACCTGAACAAGAAGCTGAATATATAAGAGCCTTAACAACCCTAATTGAAAAAAATGGAGAATTAAGAAAAATACTTTATTCAGAGAATACGGAGTTTCAAAGATTAGTTAACAAACGCTTAATTGCTTCTCAAATTTCTTTCTCTGTAAAAGATGTAAAATATGCATCTTTAGAATTTGATTTGGTATTGCAACCTGCTCAAAAAGTAATTGACTTCTGCGACAATAATTTTGAATACTTGCAAGTTTTTTTAGGCGGCTTCGTTGCTGAAACTTTTCGTGAAGAATTTGTTTATTACGACAACGCAATACAATTTGACTCATCAATTTTTATTGACAAAACTGCTTGCCAAAACTTAACACCTAATCCAATAATTTCAGCTCAAAACAGTAATTCTGGAAGTCAGCTGAAATCAGATATATCAAAACTGGATAAAGCAAAATGGTATTGGACATTGGCTAATGGTTCTCTTTTAATACCTGTATTAATTTCAATTTTTCTTTTGTATAGCTACCAAAATAAACTTGAAACAATCCAATCAGTAAATGACAAAAAAGTAGAAGGCATCTTACAAAATCAGGACAAATTAATAAAGCAGTATCAAGACGCTTCCAAGAGAACCGAAAAAATAGAAATTAAACTCATTGACAGCTTTATCAATAAAACAAAAGGTGGACAATAGTATTATTACTGCCGCTAACAAGGGTAGCTGTTGCACAACATCACCCCACCCTCCGCAAAGTCTCCCGACTTTGAGGCATAAACTCCAAGCCGCTGCACCCAAAGCCACAACCAAATTGTCCAAAGCAAATCGAAGCTCAGAAATACATCTTTGATTTATAAGTAAAATTTAATTCCCGATGCAGATTATTTCCCGAAATCCACGGTAATTGTTCTGCCTTAAAACAAAGACACGTCACCAAAAACACTTACTTTTAGTACGTTCTTTTGCGAACTAATTTTGTTTCAATGCGACACCTTCTAAAAACAGTTCTCACGCTTTGTCTCTTTTCCAACTCGGGATTTGGACAGTCCGAATTAAAACCGACCGACTTCGACGAACGTTTCTATGACTACTTAATTAATCAGACTACGTCTATCGATTTGAATAGCGATGGAATTCTTCAAAGATTAGAAGTTGAACAAGTAAACAACTTACAGCTAAAAAATCTCGATGAAAGTCCAATTTCGTTGCGCGGAATCGAAAACTTCAGCAACCTAGAAACACTTGTTTTAAGCAACGTTAATGCAGAGACGCTCGACTTAAGAGCTTTAAAGAATATACAGTACCTCTTTTTTGAAAATTGCCAATTTGCAAATGTACTTTTAGAGGGCTTAGAACGCTTAACCGAACTACAAATTGGTCCTGGGAACGAAAAACTGCGCAGTATTTCTCTAAAAAATGCAAAAAATCTGACTGTTTTAAACATCAAAAGCGATAATAATCAGTTGAAACAACTAGATGTCAACGGTTTGAAATCGCTTAGGCAAATTAACTTGACTACAGACCTAGCATTACGCAATTTAAATCCCGATAATCTACGCGAACTCTCTTGTCATTTTCAAGTATTTAACAATCTAAATACACGCACAAAATCCCAAATTGAGACGTTGAAACTCTATTCTGGGCGTGAGTCTGTGAAAGTTTCAGGCTTTACTAAATTACAATCATTTACAGCAGAAAATAAGGGAGAAGCAGACGCCAATCCACACGTACAAATAAAACACTTAACTTTTAAAAATGTACCCGAACTAAAATCAGTACGCTGCGCAAGAATTGGCCTCGAAACTTTGCAATTTACCGGCCAAACAACATTGAATTCGTTAGATTGTAGTTTCAATACTATCAGTGTTTTACCTGAAATAAAAGTCGATAATTTATCCTGTGCATCTAATAAGCTAACGCGCATTCCCAATACAGTTTTGGATGGCATCTCAACTTTAGACTGTAGCGCAAATAATTTGAGTGAGTTAAACTTGAAAAACGCAGTCAATTTAACTTCATTGGCCTGCAGCGAAAACAAAATACAAACATTAGAACTCGGCAACTGCAAACAATTGCAGCGCTTAACTTGTAAATCAAACTTGTTGGAAGCCATAGAACTTATCGATCTTGAGCAGCTAAAATTTCTCGATTGTAGAAACAACGCTACACTGAAATCGCTCGTCATGCGCAACGTTTATTTACAAGAATTCTATCCGCCCGAAGAACTAAATTATCTGTGTGTTGACCCCGTTTTCTTGAACAATACGAAGAACTTTTTCTACAATCCGGCATTCCAAATAAACAGTTCATGTTCGGTTAATGCCAGTATGGCTCCACTCACAGAATTAGATCTTTCCTCCATGGAAAAAGCTTTACGTTTGCTGGAGAAAGCCATCAGCAATAACGACGAACTTGCCTTAAAACACTGTTGCACACGTAAAGGTTTTGAAGAAATCAAGCGTTTGAAAAATAAAGACTTTGGAACCTTGTTAATAGAAGCATTTACAACTGGAAACTACCAAACTCCCAACGAGCGCTGCTACTCAATTTCAATAAAATCTGGAGCATATAAATCGCAATACAACTTCTACCTACGATTGGGCGAATGGATATTCGACGGAATGCCCGTTTATCAGTAAAAAATAATTCTTTTTTTCAGAAGCTAATCCGGCTGTTCGCTATAGTCCGCAAAAAATACGGTTCGTTCAGCGGGCACGTACCGGGCTTCTTGGGTCGCCCGTACCTACCCCTTCACGATACCGTATTTTTTTTACGGGCTGCCGCTGCCATCCGGGCTAGAAAATTCGTGCGCCAGAAACAGTATTGCGTTTTGGGTTTACGATACGTGTGTGCCCGATTTTGTGTTAACGACAGCAGCGGAAATCCTGCCACGAGCGGCGTTTGCCGAGTGGCTCCCCGATAGCTATCTGGGGCAGCGAATGGCGTGGCCTGCACCGGAGTTGATCTGCCTTTTCAAGTAGCTTTCAGGCGCAGGAAACACCATAAAAAAATCCCGAAAAATCGGGATTCTTTGTACTTGTCTATTTCGTTTAGTTGCAGTTTGGATCGAGATGCCTTTTTAAAGTTCCACCGGGACAGGTTGGAATCAGGTCGAACGAATAGCGGTCGCCATTGTCGTCTAAAATTTCATCCGAGGTTCTTGTCCGGTCGTTATCATCATCGAAATCAATATAGTTTGGCGTGTTATCACCATCGGTATCATCATTACTCAAATTACCGTCGTTATTTATGTCCTCGTACTTTGACAAAATGCCGTCGCGGTCGTGATCACGTTCACGAACACGGTGTAATCGAATCGTAAAAACCAAAGGCGAATACGCGGGTATATTAGTTCTAGTAGAAGCGAAATAACCCAATCCGCTCGGAATAAAAGCAACAATTATCCCAGAATCTTGAAACGAAAAGGTACCGTCTGGGTTGTTGATAATTGCACTTGCAGCATTCATTCCTGCAAT
>JAIXTU010000277.1 GCA_027483785.1 Flavobacterium sp. | reverse complement strand
TTTAAAAACGTTTGTCGAGCTTGGTCGGCTAAAGCAACATTAGCTGGGTCATCTCCTTGGAAATCAGTGTAATCATCTAGGTTCCAAAGAGAAGTATAGTAGCTCGGTAAGTTTCTGTAATAGGTTGGTTCCCATAAAAATCCGATGCTGTTTCCATTGGCATCTATACCTGTAGCTTGTTCTGCGGCATCGATACGGCTGTTGCCAATCTTACCAAACTGATGCATTACGTTTGTAGTCAGTTTGTTTTTATCATTAATTTTCCAATAATGGCTCAACATAAAAACAGGTTCTTCTACCTCGCGAACGCGGCTGTTTCTGCGCTCGCCTTCCTGATATCCCCACCAAGAGTTGTATTTCACACCTGCTAAATCGTTAACTTCTTGAGTGTTTGGCGAGTTTCTACCACGCTTGTTTTGCGCATATATCGCTGTAAAGTTCAAGCTGTGATTTTCGCCAATTTTCTTTTCTACTGAAGCAAACAATGAGTTTGCATCATAATCTGTTCCTTCAAAATAACCTTCAGTTGCCCAACGACGACCCGCAGAAACAACATAAGCCCAACCATCTTTACTCATGCCCGAAGCATGCGTACCCATAATTCGGTACGAGTAGTTTGTATTTGTTCCAGCGAAAGAAACACGAGATCCCGGACGATAAACAGACGCACGTGTATTGATCTCCTGTGTACCTAAAATTCCTCCAAAGGTATAATCAGAAGGAGCTGTACCAAAAGTAAACTCTTGGTTACGTGTTGCATCGTTTAGTCCTCCCCAATTACCCCATTGTGGCCGACCATCTAGGATCTTATTCATTACAACACCATTAATCATCGTTGTTCCGTACTCGTTATCAAGTCCACGTATTCTAAAACGCGCCTGACCCCAGTTGAAAGCAGCTGCTTGCTGGTAAACGTCGCGAGTAGCTTGTAACAGTCCTGCTGTGTTTTCCGAGCCGGAATTGTCGTCGCCTAAATCGTTTTCTACAATGGTTATTAACGCTAATTGCTGCTCCTCGGTTTGGTCTTCTGCTAAAACAATTGTCCCCAAATCAAGGGTTTGCCCTTCTTCAATTTTAACATTGAGCAGTTGTCGAATAAATCCAGCACTTACAACGCTAACAATCTGATTGCCCGTTGGCGCCTTTTCAATCGTAAACTGACCTAATTCGTTAGTAAATGCTGTCAAAGCAGAGTTTTCAACGCTAACAACTACGCCTTGTAAAGGCTGTTTGGTTTTAGAATCAACTACAAGTCCGGTTACCTTAGATTCGGTCTGTGCCCAACCTACCAAAACCTGCAAAACAAGTAGTGTACTGATTACGAGTCTCTTCATATAAATATAAAAGTTAATAAAATGTCAAGATTAATTTTTTCTTAACGGGTGCAAAAGTATAGCATTAATTAATATTATCTACTTTTGTGACCGACTTTAAATCGATTCTTCATATTAATTTAATATTCTACTTATGCGAATTTCTAAATGGAATGCCATAATTGTTCTTTTTTTTGCAATTCAAGCCTCGTTTTCACAGGCTAAAAAGTATTATGTGCATACCGTTGCGTTTTACAACTTCGAAAATTTATTCGACACCATCAACAATCCAAATAATGATGAAGAATGGTTGCCTAACGGTGCGCAGAACTGGACATCGAAGAAATATAAGAAAAAATTAACAAATCTGTCTCGCGTATTGTCTGAAATCGGAACTTCAGACCAACAAAAAGAAATGCCGGTACTCATAGGTGGTGTGGAAATTGAAAATCGCGGTGTACTTGAAGATTTAGTAAAGCAGCCAAAACTGCTGCCAGGGAACTACGGTATCGTTCATTACGATTCGCCAGATAAACGCGGAATCGATGTGGCATTGCTCTACCAAAAACAGCATTTTAAGCCTATCAGCTACAAGAATATTCCACTCTTAATTTATAGAAACAATCAAAAAGTTAAGGAAAAGAAAGAGGACGAAGAAGTTTCTGACGATAAAATTGAAGTAGCTACCGACGACCGCGTGTACACCAGAGACATATTATTAGTTACGGGCTTGCTCGACGGTGAAGAAATTCATGTTTTAGTAAATCACTGGCCGTCGCGTTCCGGAGGTGAGAAAAAAAGTAGTCCGTTTAGAGAAGCGGCCGGAAAATTGAATCGCAAAATCATGGATTCGCTTTTTAAAATTAATCCAAAAGCGAAAATTATTACCATGGGCGATTACAACGACGGCTCTTACAACAAATCAATTAAGCTTGGAATTGGTGCTAAATTGAAGAAAAACGAGGTAAAAGAAGGTGATATATATAACCCATTCGAACAAATGGCGAAAGAAGGACACGCAACGCTTTTCTACCGCGATAGTGGCGATATTTTCGACCAGATTATGGTTTCTGAAGGATTAGTAAAAGGCGATTACAGCTCGTTTAAGTATTGGAAAGCCGGGATTTTCAATAAATCGTATTTAATTCAAACCGACGGTCAATATAAAGGATATCCGCTGCGCCATTCTGCGAACGAAATCGGTTACAGCGACCACTTTCCCGTTTATATTTACCTCATTAAAGAAGGAAAATAATGAAAAAGTTTCTTGTTCTTTTGGCTTTTTTCGCTTTCGCGGAAACCTTCGCACAGGACACAATTTCTACGAAAGCAATTGCCAATTTTATCGGCAAAGACAAATTCGTAAAAGGAAAAGTGGTTGGCGTTCGTAAATCCACTGAAACGAATTTGATTACTCTCAATATCGACGCGGCATTTCCAAACAATATCTTTAGTGTAGTCGTTAGCGAGAAAATGCTTACTCGATTAAAAGTTGATTACAACAAACTGAAAGACAAAAATATCGTAGTAAAAGGAGTCATTGTCAATGGAAAGGAGTCTGGCGGTTTGCCTTCTATAATCAATCCACAAAAGTTCGCAATCGTCAAATAGATGGAACTACCATTTAACCTCTTTCAGTGGATTTCCGAAAACAAAGAACTCCTAAAACCACCCGTTGGTAACAAACAACTTTTTGTAGAATCGGGCGATTACATCATCATGATTGTAGGTGGTCCGAACGCTCGAAAAGATTTCCACTATAACGAAACTGAAGAGTTCTTCTTTCAATTGGAAGGCACAATTGAATTAAAAATTCAAACACAAAGCGGTTTAGAAATTAAAAAACTTGGCCCAGGAGATGTGTATCTACATCCTGCAAAAACACCACATTCGCCCGTTCGTTCGGCTAATTCGGTAGGTTTGGTTATCGAGAGAAAACGCGACAATCAAGGTTTTACCGATGGTTTGCTTTGGTATTGCGAAAAATGCAATCACAAACTTCACGACGTTTATTTTGAACTGAAAAATATCGAAACTGATTTCCTTCCGCATTTCAAAGCATTTTATGCCAACGAAGAATTAAGAACCTGTTCGGTATGTGGCACAACGATGGATACCGATCCGAGATTCGTTAGCAACTGATTCAATACAAATCGTTCGATTGCTATAACCCGATTGCAGAAATCAATTAAACCGATTTTCGAAAGTCAATCACAATTAATTG
>JAIXTU010000047.1 GCA_027483785.1 Flavobacterium sp. | reverse complement strand
GTTTCACAAAGTTTTTCACGAAGGACACAATGGCTATCTTGTTTTACAAAAATGGCTTCTGCTGTTTTCGGAATGTAAGCGCACGGAAAACACCGAAACGCACAGAATTTTGTCGAATTCTATACCGTTGAGGAAAACACAGAGCGTGTGGTTATCCAAAAATGACATCTGCCTTCGACAGGCTCAGGCACCGACGATTCGGGGTTCGGGCAGATAGACGACACGTTAAGTGGTGAATTCATCTGTCTAGCTTCTAACTTCTAGCTTCTAAAAAAATCGACACGTTAAGTAGCAAACTCATCAAAGTCTTAATACTTAATACTCCAATCTTAATACTAAATTGACACGTTATGTGGTGAATTCATCTGTCTAGCTTCTAACTTCTAGCTTCTAGTTTCTAAAAAATCGACACGTTAAGTAGCAAACTCATCAAAGTCTTAATACTCCAATCTTAATACTTTTTTTGTTGGTTACGATTTTTGCGTTAGCGGTTGGAGCGACATCCTTTTGTGGCTCGGGTGCGTTTTCGTTAGGATGGCCACAAAAGATACAGCGGAAAACGCGACGGCGTCCGTGCGGATTGCTGTTTGGCGCTAGCTTTACGATACCTGCCGCCGGAACGCCCAAAAAAGAAAACTATTCTTAAATCTGTGCTTCATTTTAGGGCATAAAAAAAGCCGACTCGTTTAAAAGTCGGCTTTCTTTAGGAAGAAATTTATTTACGAATTTGCTGTTCCGGTTGATTTTACAGCTAAGCTATAAATTACCAAACCAAATCCGATTTTGTTGATGGCATCGGCAATGTTGTAAGCAACATCTACGCTTCCGCTACCTAGAATTGACGTATACCAGCCTTCGGTTCCTAACATGTAACCTAACGGATAGATTGCCCAGCCTACAAGTACGAACCAGCATAGGATTTTGTGTGTTTTAAGTACATCGCCGCCCGCAGCTTGTGCTAGCTTAGCAGCGCTTCCGAGCCATATTTCGTAAACAATTACGAAGTAAGCAGCTCCTGAGATAGCACCCCAAAGCGCAGCTTGGTCAGCAAAAATAGTTTCTCCGAAATATCCAGTAACTAACATTACTACCGACCAGAAAACCATTTTCCACAATAAGTTTGTTTTTGCACCTGCTACTTTAAGGATTAGATAAAATTCTAAACACATCAACGGCACAGTAAGCACCCAGTCAACGTAACGGAAAAACGTAGGCGATTCTTGGAAAGCTCCCCAATAGTCGCGCATGTAATAGTAGTGTACCGCAGCAATGAATGTGATAAGTCCGGAAACCAGTACTGAAGTTCTCCACTTTTTGTCAAACTGACTTAGTGAGAGGAAAAAGAACGCAGATGCGGCCATCATAGCCATACAACCTACGAAAAACGTAAAACCAATGTAATCATCGGGCAACATTTTTGTTACCATTGAGCTAAATAAAATTGCATTCATAATTATTAGGATTAATTTTGTTTAATCAAATCTACGAAACATTAAACAAAATTGATTATGAATAATTCAAAAATTTATCTTAAAATTTGCATTACACATAATTTAGAATGAATAAGATTGAAAAAATACTAATATTGGCGAGCTTTGGCGGACTTTTCGTGCGTTCGTATGGTTCGGCAACTGTTGAACTGGTAGCGGGTTTAACACTCATTTTATCGTTCGGAGTTTTACATGGCGCAAACGATTTAGCACTTTTGCAGCAATTTAAGTTAGCCGATACGTCTAAAATAGATTTGCGTTTGTTGAGTACGTATAGTTTAGTAGTTGTTTCGGCGGCCCTGTTATTTTTTTGGTTACCGGTTTTAGCGATTTTTAGTTTTGTGCTTACCAGCAGCTATCATTTTGGGGAGCAGCACTCGGAGCGCTACGACAGTAGTTGGAAGGCGCTCGATCGGTATGTATTTAGATTTTTGTACGGATGGTTGTTATTTGCGCTGTTGTTTGCTGCGCACCAGACTGAAGTTAACGGCGTTTTAGCTACACTTACGCACAGCAATTTGCTTGACTTTCCGTGGAGACGCATTTTAGTCGGTACTGTAGTTCTTTTTGCTTTGTTTGTGCTTTGGCGTATTGTATCGATCCCAGGAAGGCTGCAATCGGTTACGCGCGAATTGCTTTTGCTGCCATTTTTTGCACTTATCTTTTTTTCGGGCAGCCTAATTTGGGGTTTTGCCGTTTACTTTATTCTGTGGCACAGCATCCCGTCGCTTCTGGCACAAGTGCAATTTCTTTACGGCAGTTCTGACTTAGGTAGTTTTTCGAAGTACTTTAAATCGGCTTTTTGGTACTGGCTTGCTGCAGCAATTGGTATTACAGCAACATTTTTCTTTAGTAGTTCCGTTCAAGAACTCACGTCGTTTTTGTTTGCAGCGCTGGCAGCGATAACCTTTCCACATGCTTTTGTGATGCTGCGCTTGTTTAAGAAATAGATATAAACACCGCTAACACCTACCCATAAAAAAAGCCTTCCCGAAATGAGAAGGCTTTGTATTTGAATTCGAAATGAATTACATCATTCCCGGCATTCCGCCGCCCATTGCAGGCGCTGGAGTGTCTTCTTTAATGTCGATTAACGCACACTCTGTAGTTAAAATCATTCCTGAAACGGATGCTGCGTTTTCTAAAGCTACGCGTGTCACTTTTTTCGGATCAATGATTCCCGCTGCAAGCATGTCTACGTATTCGTCGGTTTTTGCGTTGTAACCAAAATCGCCAGAACCTTCGGCAACTTTTGCTACTACTACCGATCCTTCCAAACCAGCGTTTTCAACAATGGTTCTCAAAGGCGCTTCGATAGCACGCGAAACTATTTGAATACCGGTTGCTTCATCGGCGTTATCGGCTTTAATTGCAGCAAGCGACGCCTTAGCACGCAATAGTGCTACACCACCACCGGCAACAATTCCTTCTTCAACAGCAGCGCGAGTAGCGTGAAGTGCATCATCTACACGGTCTTTCTTTTCTTTCATTTCTACTTCCGAAGCCGCACCCACGTAAAGTACAGCAACGCCGCCAGCTAATTTAGCCAAACGCTCTTGCAACTTCTCGCGATCGTAATCTGAAGTAGTAGTTTCCATTTGTGCCTTGATTTGATTCACGCGATTTTTGATTAACTCAGCATCGCCCGCACCACTTACAATCGTTGTGTTGTCTTTGTCGATTGTTACGCGTTTTGCCGAACCAAGCATGTCTAAAGTAGCGTTTTCAAGTGTGTAGCCGCGTTCTTCAGAAATTACAGTTCCGCCGGTTAAAATGGCAATGTCTTCTAGCATCGCTTTTCTGCGGTCGCCAAATCCTGGAGCTTTTACAGCGGCAATACGCAACGCACCGCGCAATTTGTTCACGACAAGTGTCGAAAGTGCTTCGCCATCAACGTCTTCAGCGATGATTAATAGGGGCTTTCCGCTTTGTGCCACCGGCTCAAGTACTGGAAGTAATTCTTTTAAAGACGATACTTTTTTGTCGTACAATAAAATGAACGGATTTTCTAATTCCGCATCCATTTTTTCAGGATTGGTCACGAAATACGGCGACAAATATCCTCTGTCGAACTGCATACCTTCAACCACATCTACGAAAGTGTCGGTTCCTTTTGCTTCTTCAACGGTGATTACACCTTCTTTCCCTACTTTTCCGAAAGCAGTTGCAATCAATTCGCCGATAACTTCGTCGTTGTTTGCCGAGATTGATGCAATTTGTTTGATTTTTTCTGAATCGCTTCCTACCACTTTAGCTTGTTTTGCTAAATCGGCTACGATTGCTTCAACAGCTTTGTCGATACCGCGTTTCAAATCCATCGGATTAGCGCCGGCAGCAACGTTTTTCAAACCTTCTTTAACGATAGCTTGTGCTAAAACGGTTGCCGTAGTGGTTCCGTCGCCGGCTAAATCGTTGGTTTTTGAAGCAACTTCTTTAACCATTTGTGCGCCCATGTTTTCAAGCGCGTCGGTTAACTCAATTTCTTTCGCAACAGTAACGCCGTCTTTGGTTACGTTAGGTCCGCCGAACGATTTACCGATGATTACGTTACGGCCTTTTGGGCCAAGCGTTACTTTTACTGCATTAGCCAATGCATCTACTCCACGACGAAGGCCGTCGCGAGCTTCGATATCGAATTTAATTTCTTTTGCCATTTTTTTGGTGAGTTTTTTAAGATTGAATTACACAATTGCTAGAATGTCGTCTTCACGCATGATCAAATAGTCCTTTCCGTCGAGTTTGAGTTCGGTGCCGGCGTATTTTCCGTATAGCACGGTGTCGCCAACTTTCACGGTCATGTTGTGATCTTTTTTCCCGTTCCCAACAGCAACTACACTTCCGCGCTGAGGTTTTTCTTTTGCGGTGTCAGGAATGATGATACCTGAAGCGGTTTGCGTTTCGGCGGCTACAGGCTCGATAAGAACTCTGTCTGCCAAAGGTTGAATGTTCAATGCCATAACTCTTATTTATTTTTTAGGTTAACTTAATTGACTGCTCGCTACATTTCAGAAATTGTGCCAGCCGTGTTAAAACTGACACATTTTCAGTTTGCGGAAGTATTGTCGGAAATCTGGTTTGCTCAACTGCCAAAAGAGGCAGAAACCGTAGGATTAAGCCGTGATTTTGCCGATAAGAACGCGCATAAAAAAAGCCGATTCGTTTTTGGAATCGGCTTTCAGGTATTTTGAGCACGTAAGGCTTATTTCTTTACGGGTACTTCTACAGGTGTGTTTGTTGTAGTAGTTGTGCTTGGTTTTTCGGCAGCTGGTTTGTTTTCGTTAGCAGCTGGCGCAGCAGGAGCTTCAGTAGGTTCAGGTAACGCAACTTGTTCAGCTTCTGGTTTTGAAAAGCTAATAGAAGACAATAAAACCAACACAATAAGTGCTGTGCCTAATGTCCAAGTACTTTTATCCAAGAAGTCGGTTGTTTTTTGAACACCACCTAATTGTGCCGAACTTCCTAAGGTAGAAGACAAACCGCCTCCTTTAGGGTTTTGCACCATAATAACTAGGATTAATAAAAAACAAACTATTGTGATAGATACTACAAAAATCGAAAACATTTTAAATCAATTAAATATTAGTGGTTTGCAAAATTCGGATATCCGAAATTCGGCTTGCAAAGAAAGAACTTTTTTCGGGATATTTCAAAATTAAAATTTCATAAGCTTGAATTGCTTTCTGATATTTCTTTTGCTCGAGGTAAACTTGTGCCAAAGTTTCAGTCATTAGCGTAGCTTGCTGGCTGTCGTCGTCCTGAACTAATTTCACCGAGCTCGTTTGTTCTCGATTCGGAATGATCTTCGGATTGGTTTCAATAAACTTATCAATCAAGTCGAGTTTGCGCTTTCGACTGTCGGGTACGCTTACCCCGCTTCGATCTACTTGTTTAAAACTTGCCAGTTGCAACCATTCTTGGAAACTGTGTTTTTCTTCTTGCGAAAATTGCAGTGGTTTTCCTACACCCAGATTTGCAGCCGCTTGCGTTGTAACCGCTGTTGGTTCAATAGTTGTAACTGCCGGATCTGCTACTATTGTATCGTCAGTTTTATGCGATACAATTTCGTACGCAAAAACTTCAATTTCGTTGATACGCGCTTCTTTTTCTGCTTGAAAAGCTTGATGCAAACCCGTAAAAGTGCCCGAAGTGATGAAGTCGAATAAAACACCGCGATCTTGCGTATAAGCCGCAGTTTTTTTCAATTCGAGATTGTAAGCACTGCTGTTTTGGTTGTACAGCGCTTTTAAATAAATAGCTCGAGGTGCATGAAAATAGGGGTGCCGATTAATTAATTCGCGCAAAACAGCAACATGCTGGTCTTTCACCAATTCAGGTTTTTCCAAAAACAAGCTGAGTTCCTGTGCGTTTATCATCGGTTTACCATTTTGCTAACGATTCGTTGAAAACATCCTGTGTGATTCGTTCAAAAATTACTTCTAAAGCTTCGTTTAAAGGTCCGCCTACTAACTGTGCATCACCAGAATAGTCGTAAAAGAAAGAAAACTTTTTGTCAAAATTATCTTCTTCTTTATTTTTATTGGTAAATCGAACTTGTACCGCAATCGTTAAACGGTTTTGCGACGCTCTTTGGTCGGCCGTTGCAGTCATAGGCGTTATTCTAAAGTCGGTTATTTCGCCTTCATAAACTAAATCGCCACCGGTATTGGTTAGACTTAAATTCGTCTGATTTAGAATAATTTCCTGCAAACGATTTGTAAAAGTTCGTTCAATTCCCGGCTGCACTAATTCCGAATTATTCAAAAAGTAATTTACCTGAAAAGTTTTGGCGTCGATCTTTCCCGTTCCTGTAAAATTATACGAAACGCTGCACGCATTCAAGGTTAACATCACCACAAACAAAAATCCGATTTGTACGGTTTTGAATCTATTCATCATTTTACAAATCAAATTGTTTAATTTTTCGATACAACGTGCGTTCGCTTATGCCTAACTCATCGGCTGCAGCTTTACGACGACCTTTATTCTTTTCCAATGATTTTTTAATCATTTCTATCTCTTTCTGCTCGAGTTTTAACGTTTCTTCTTCTTCAACGGTTTCTGCAAACAGATAATTGTCGTTACGTGTTGGAAATTCTTTTTTAACAGGAGCTGCTACCGGTTGAATAACCGCTAACGAACTATCTTCGTAATCCGTATCGTTTTCAACTTCTTCGTTCCCATAAATCTTCCGAATCAAGCCACTTTGAGTTTCGTTTACAGCTGCACTACCGTTTTTAATCAAATCGAGCGTCAGTTTCTTCAAGTCGTTCAAGTCGCTTTTCATATCAAAAAGAACTTTATACAAAATCTCTCTTTCGGTTGAAAAATCCGAATCGCTCTTTTTTTCTGAAACTACAGCGGGTAAATTCACGTTTTCGCCCGGTAAATACGATTTCAATGTCGCCGCGTTAATGTCGCGCGTGGTTTCCAATACCGAAAGCTGTTCGGCAACGTTTCGCAACTGACGGATGTTTCCGCTCCAGCGAAATTGCAACAACAATTGCACCGCTTGCTCGTCGAGCTTTATTGGAGGCATTTTGTATTTGTGCGCAAAATCGGCAGCAAATTTTCTAAACAATAAATGTATATCGTCTTTGCGTTCGCGCAGTGGCGGTAATTGGATATCTACCGTACTTAATCGGTAATACAAATCTTCGCGAAATTTCCCTTTGCTGATTGCCGCAAACATGTCCACGTTCGTAGCTGCAACAATGCGCACATTTGTTTTCTGAACCTGCGAGGATCCTACTTTGATAAACTCGCCGTTTTCCAAAACACGCAATAAGCGCACTTGTGTCGTTAGGGGCAATTCGCCCACTTCATCTAAAAATATCGTTCCGCCGTTGGCTACTTCAAAATAGCCTTCGCGCGTTTGTGTGGCTCCAGTAAAAGCGCCTTTTTCGTGCCCAAATAATTCACTGTCGATCGTTCCTTCAGGTATCGCTCCGCAGTTTACTGCAATATATTTTCCGTGTTTGCGATGCGAAAGCCCGTGAATTATTTTCGGAATACTTTCTTTTCCCACACCGCTTTCTCCTACAACCAACACCGAAATGTCGGTCGGAGCCACTTGAATCGCTTTTTCGATCGCACGATTCAATTTCGGATCATTTCCGATAATCTCGAATCGCTGCTTTATTGATTGTACGCTTTCCATAGTTTACGATTGCATGGTTCCGTATCCTACAGCTTCGCCAATTAAAGTTCCGGAAGTGCATCGGTGTATCAATACATTCACAAAATCGCCAACTTGATAGTGCCCTTTTGGGAAAACAGTTGTTAGGTT
>JAIXTU010000032.1 GCA_027483785.1 Flavobacterium sp. | reverse complement strand
CGACGAATCGCTGCTGCAACCGCTCTTAGCTGCGCTGCCCTCACATATCGAAACACTGAATATTACGATGGGCTTGCCGTTGGAGAAATCTTCGGTAGTACAGTTGTTTAAAGATATTTTACGCATGCAACTCGCAGCAAAGCAACGAAAAGGTGGCAGTATTTACCACCGTGATTTGCTTCGCGTACTGTCGCATAATTTCATTTCTGGAAAGCAAGCCAACAACATCTTGCAATACCTCACCGAAAACAACATTGCCTTCTGCAACAGCAATAGGCTACTTCAACGCACTGAAGATCCGCTGCTGCGTGCCATCCTTACCGATATCGAACCCAACGGAAGTAATCTGCCCGCGTACCTCAAAACTATCATCACTTTGCTCAAACCCACGCTTTCCGTGGAACAGCCCGAAAGCCGATTGCAACTTAGCTATCTATTCGAATTTGCGCGCGTTGTTGCCAAATGGTCCGAATACCTCGAAACCGCACAGCAACAAATTACACTCGATATCGACCAAGCCATTCAAATTCTCAAGCAACTGCTCAAAACCGTGACCGTATCTTTCGAAGGCGAACCGCTCGAAGGACTCCAAATCATGGGGATTTTAGAGTCTAGAACGCTCGATTTCGAACGCGTCTTGGTCTTGGGCCTAAACGAAGGAAAACTGCCCGCAGGAAAGAGTTTTAATAGCTTTATTCCGCATGATGTGAAACGCGAACGCGGATTGCCTACGTATCGCGAAAAAGACGCTATTTTTTCCTACCACTTTTACCATTTGCTCCAACGTGCCAAACACGTAGATCTCATCTACAATCTCGATACCGAAGGTTTCGAAAGTGCCGAACGCAGCCGCTTTATCACGCAATTGCTTTTCGACCCCTCACCCAATCACCAAATAACCGAGCATATTTTCAACACCTTTGTCGAAGCAAAAGCCGAAGCGCGTCAGGAAATCTTTAAAACGCCCGCATTAATCAATCAACTCAAACAGTTGCTCGCACACGGCTTGTCTCCTTCGGCAGTCGATACGTATTTGAGAAGTCCGCTCGAGTTTTACAAACAATACCTGCTCGGCCTGCGACCCGAAGATGAGGTCGAAGAAAATATCGCTGCAAACACACTCGGGACGATCATTCATAATGTTTTCGAAAAACTATACGAACCGTATCTAAATCAGGTGCTTACAACCCATTTCTACGACAAAGCACTCGCACTTTTCCCCGAATTGCTCCAAAAAGAAGCCGAGATTTTATTCAAAGAAGGCGATTTGGCTTTCGGACAAAACTTCCTCGAAATTAGTTTTGCTCGAACAACCATCAAATCCTATCTCGAGGCCGAACGTGCCTTGGTTGCTGCTGGAAACACACTCATTATTCGACTTTTAGAACAAAAACTTTCTGCTGATTTATCCGTGCCAGAATTCGATTTTCCAGTGCGCGTTTCCGGTAAAGTTGATCGTATCGATGAGCTAAACGGAATCATTCGCGTTCTCGATTACAAAACGGGCCGCGTAGATCGAAATTATCTCAAGTTCGATGCCGCCGCACAGCACGAAGCCAATCTTAAAGAAAGCAAGGTTTTACAGCTGCTTACCTACGCTTTTGCAGCCGCCAGCGGAACGCCATTTAAAACCTTCGAAGCCGGAATTATTTCGCTGCGTAGCCCGAAAGAAGGCGCCATTTTACTGCAGCTTAAAAACTTTGTCGCCTCCGATTCGCTGATCGACCAAACAGTTTTCGACCATTATCAACAGGCAATGACGTTCGTGATTAGTGAAATGCTAAATCCAGAAATTCCGTTTACGCCAGATCGTAAAAAAGATAAAAAAGTAGTCGATTTTTAATTTTTGGGGCAGCATTTCCCGCTTTTCGTTGCAATTTGGGCACGCAACGGCGGTTTCGGCAGTATTTGTGCACAGCTTCCGTTGGTCGCTGCACCCAAAATACCTACACACGCCCTTGCGCCGCCCGCATTTCCACTGCAATCGGGGCTGCGGGCAATCGTTATCAAGACTTTAGTTTCTTAACCGATTTCAAAAATCCGTTAACTGCCGTAAGATAACGTTCCGGATCTTCGATATGCGACATATGGCCTTCTTCACAGACCACCAATTCGGCCGAAGAGCCAAGCAATTGTTCTTCAATTCCAGAAAGCGGCAAAACCGGATCTAATTTTCCGGCGATGTACATAATCGGAAACGGCGCAAAATGCAAAATCACTTCCCGATCTTTTCGAATTTTCATGCCTTCCAAAGCCGCCACAATCCCTTGCACCGGTATTTGCAAAGCTTCTTCGCGCAACAACGCTATTTGTTCTTTGCAGCGCTCCCGACTCGTTTCGCTAAACAAATTAGCAATCGATAAATACACAAAAGTGCGGTGGTCTTGCTTCACTGCGGCTATAGCCCGATCCCGGTTTACTTTTCGTTCCTCCGAATCGGCAACGGCTGTCGAATTCTGCATAATCAATGCTTTTACGCGTTCCGGATAGTATTCTGCAACAGCTAAAGCCACATATCCACCCATCGAATGACCCAAGAAAACAGCGTTTTTTACCTTGAGAAAGTCGAGTAAATCAACCACTAAATCGGCCTGATCTTCCATGGTGTGCACATAACCTTTCGATTCGGTTTCGCCGTGTCCGAGCAAATCAATGGCAATAACCTTGTACGTTTTGCTCCAGCTTTCCAAAAACGAATCAAACATCGATCGGTCTTCCAAAAAACCGTGTAAGAGCACCAATGCTGGTCCGCGTCCGTGCACTTCATAACCTACCGAGATGCCTTTGTAAGTTAGTGTCATGCGTTCATTAGTTCTTCAATTTCCTCAATCTCAATCGGAATAGTTGCCATCAAATTAAGTGGCGCTCCCGATTCTTGTACTACCACATTGTCTTCCAAACGAATACCAAATTTCTCCTCCGGAATGTAAATTCCCGGCTCTACCGTAAAAACCATGTTGGCTTCCATCGGCAAATGCAACAAACCGTAATCGTGTGTATCTAAACCTAAATGGTGTGAAGTTCCGTGCATGAAGTACTTTTTGTACGCCGGCCAATCCGGATTTTCATTTTGTACATCGGCTTTATCAATCAAACCAAGTCCGAGCAGTTCAGAAGTCATGAGTTTACCCACTTCTTTGTGGTATTCTTTCCAAAGTGTGCCTGGAGTCAGCATTGCGGTTGCTTCGTTTTTCACACGTAAAACCGCATTGTAAACGGCTTTCTGACGTGCGTTGTACGTACCCGAAACCGGAATCGTACGCGTCATGTCGCTTGAGTAATTGGCGTATTCGGCGGCTAAATCCAACAATATTAAATCGCCTTCGCGGCAAATCTGGTTGTTTTCAATGTAGTGCAGCACGTTGGTGTTGTTACCCGAAGCAATAATAGGCGTGTAGGCAAATCCTTTTGAACGGTTACGCACAAATTCGTGTAAAAACTCGGCTTCAATTTCGTATTCGGTTACGCCCGGTCTTACAAAAGGCAATACACGTCGGAAACCGCGCTCGGTAATCGAACAGGCGTGTTTAATCAAATCAATCTCTTCCGGCTCTTTAATCGAACGGATGTACTGCAAAATCGTGTTGCTTTTTGCCACCTGATGTGCCGGATATTTTGCTTTCCACCATTTTACAAAACGGTCTTCGCGCGTTTCAACTTCTACGTTTTGGCGGTAGTGTTCGTTGGTGTTTATGTACATGATTTCCACATACGTCATTACTTCCTTCAGAACTTTTTCAAACTCCGACAACCAAAAAACCGACTTAATTCCCGAAACTTCAAACGCGCGTTCTTTGGTAAGCTTTTCGCCTTCCCAAACAGCAATGTGTTCGTTGGTTTCGCGTAAAAACAAAATTTCGCGCAGGTGCTCGTACGGAGCGTCCGGACACAAGAGTAAAATACTTTCCTCCTGATCAACGCCCGATAGGTAAAAAATGTCGCGGTGTTGCGCAAAAGGCAACGTACTGTCGGCCGAAACCGGATAAATATCGTTAGAATTAAAAACCGCCACTGACGATGGTTTCATTTTGCTGGTAAACTTCCGGCGATTCTTTACAAATAAGTTCTTGTCGATTGGTAGATATTTCATAGCAACATAGTATAAAAATAGGTCTGTAAACTTACCCAAAAATCTCGACTACGATTTATAAAAATGGCTCAATTGCGTACGTGTTTTCTAGAAATATTCGAATCGTGTTCAACAAAAGCTAAAATCATTTTAAAACGGGTATAAATAAGTGCGTAATCGTTGTAGTATTAGCGCTGTTACCGTACTTTTGTGCGATTTTAACACTAAACTGACCCAAGATGTCAAACAATGGTATGCTCAAATCGTCGATAGCTCGAAAGGTGGCCATGGCGCTTTCCGGATTATTTTTGGTTTTATTTTTAGGACAACACTTTTTCATTAACTCCATGTCGGTGGTTTCTCCCGACACATTTAATGAAATTTCTCATTTTATGGGTTACAATCCCGTTGTGCAATTTATTTTGCAACCGATTTTAATTTTTGGTGTTATTTTCCACTTTTGCATGGGCTTGTACTTGGATATCCAAAACAAGAAAGCACGCCCGATTAAGTATGCGAAAGACAACGGTGCCGCCAACTCTTCTTGGATGTCGCGCAACATGGTACTTACCGGTATCGTGGTTTTGGCATTCTTAGGTTTACACTTTTACGATTTCTGGGTGCACGAAATCAACGTGAAGTACATCAATGTGCAACCTGAAGATCCGACGCGTTATTACGAAGAACTTCGTTTGAAATTCGTTGATCCGGTACGAGTAGGTATTTACGTGGTTTCTTTTGTGTTGCTCGCGCTTCACTTGCTCCACGGCTTTATGTCGTCATTCCAATCAGTAGGTTTTAACAACAAATACAGTCGCAGTCTGCGCGGTTTTGCCTATGCGTTTTCGATATTGGTGCCAGCAGGCTTTGCGCTTATTGCTTTATATCATCATTTCACCATTTAATCAGTTTTTGCTATGGCTTTAGATTCTAAAATACCCGCAGGTTCAATTGATCAGAAATGGACGAACTACAAAAATAAAATCAACCTTGTAAACCCAGCAAACAAGCGTAATCTCGACGTTATTGTTGTGGGCACTGGTTTGGCAGGAGGTTCGGCTTCGGCCACTCTAGCCGAATTAGGTTACAACGTTAAAGCGTTTTGTTTTCAAGATTCGCCACGTCGCGCTCACTCTATCGCAGCACAAGGCGGTATCAACGCGGCAAAAAATTATATGGGCGATGGTGATTCGGTATTCCGACTTTTTTACGATACCGTAAAAGGTGGCGACTATCGTGCCCGCGAAGCTAACGTATACCGTTTAGCTGAGGTTTCTACAAATATCATCGACCAATGTGTGGCTCAAGGTGTGCCACTAGCTCGCGAATACGGCGGATTACTTGATAACCGCTCGTTTGGAGGTACTTTGGTGTCGCGTACGTTTTATGCGAAAGGTCAAACCGGACAGCAATTATTACTTGGAGCTTATTCGGCAATGAACCGCCAAATTGCGCGGGGAAAAATCAAAATGTATGCGCGTCATG
>JAIXTU010000242.1 GCA_027483785.1 Flavobacterium sp. | reverse complement strand
GGTTCCGCTTGCGGGCTATTGCTTGATGGGTGGTGCAACGGAAAACGACAATGCCATGACCTGGTTATTACAACGCGCTAACGGCGGCGACGTGGTGGTGTTGCGCAGTTCGGGTTCGGACGGGTATAACGACTATTTTTATTCGGATTTGGGTGTGAACGTTAATTCGGTGGAAACACTTGTAATTACGAGTGCTGTTGGCGCTACAAATCCGTATGTGTTGAATAAAGTTGCTCAGGCAGAATTGATTTGGATTGCCGGTGGCGATCAGTTTAATTACATTTCGTTTTTTAAAGACAATGCGTTGGAAACGCTTTTAAATGCCCACATCAACGAAAAAAATGCACCGATTGGCGGAACGAGCGCGGGCATGGCTATTTTAGGAGCGCACTATTTTTCAGCGCAAAATGGTTCGGTTAGCAGTGCACAAGCTACTTCGAATCCGTTTCATCCGAATGTTACAATAGGTTCCAACGATTTTTTAGATATTCCTGTTTTAGTAAATACGATTACCGACACGCATTTTGACAATCCGGATCGCCGCGGACGTTTAGCCGCTTTTTTAGCGCGATTGGTTTCGGAAAATCAGGAACGAAAGTTTGGTATCGCCTCTAACGAATACGTTTCGGTTTGTATTGATGAAAACGGAATGGCTCGTGTTTTTGGTGATTTTCCGAATTACGAAGAGTACGCCTTTTTTGTACAACCGAATTGTACGGAAGAGTTTGGTCCGGAAGTATGCGCGGCGAATACGGCACTTACGTGGAACAGAAACGGAGAAGCGTTAAAAGTATATCGCGTTCCCGGTACGCAAAACGGAAACAATACATTTAACTTAAACGATTGGAATTCAGGTTCGGGTGGAACGTGGTTTAATTGGCGTGTTGTGAATGGCAGTTTAGCGGTTACTAGTGCTGTGAATCCGCAGTGTTTTTTAACGCAACCGGAAGTTATTGCTGATTTTGAACTGAGAGTTGCTCCAAATCCGGTGCGTGATTGGTTATATTTTGACCGCTTAGTTTCCGATGTTTCTATTTTTGGATTAGACGGAAAATGCGTGTTTGACAGCAAAAACGCTGTCGTACAATCGGTTGATTTTAGCGGAATGCCCGCAGGTTATTACGTGCTTTCCTATGAGTGGGATGGAGTGCGCTTCTATCAAAAAATTCTCAAGAATTAAAAGCTTTTTTAATGCGATCTAAATCGCGTTTGGTATCCGAAGCTTTTAAAGTTTCGCGCTTGTCGTAGGTTTTTTTACCACGTGCCAATGCAATATCTAGTTTTGCCAAGCCTTTTTCGTTGGTGAACAAGCGCAAAGGAACAATAGTTAATCCTTTGGTTTGAACACTTTTATACAAGTTTCGGAGTTCGCGCTTTTGCAACAGAAGTTTGCGTTCGGAGCGCGATTTGTGGTTGAATTGATTTCCGAACGTGTATTCTTCTATATACGAATTAATTAGGAAAAGTTCGTTGTTGTGAAATTCGCAAAAGCTTTCGGTAATGGTGGCTTTTCCGGCACGAATCGATTTGATTTCGGTTCCGGTTAATACAATTCCAGCGGAATACGTTTCGAGAAGTTCGAAATCGAATCGGGCTCTTTTGTTTTGAATGTTTACGGTCTTTTGCATAGCGAGTGCAAAGGTATGAATCCGGAAGGAAAAACAACACGTTTAACAAGCGCACAATTTTTGGTAACGATTGCCGCAGCCCCGATTGCAATGGAAATACAGCCGAAGTGGTGGCGTGTGCCGGCGTTTTTGCAGCAGCGACCGGAGGAAGCTCCTGCAAAGACAGCCAAAACCGCCAATGCGAGGTTGTATTGTAATGGAAAGCGGGAATTGCTGCCCAAAAAATACTACTCACTTAAATTCTTCCGTAATACATGGCTTTTACGATGCCGTCGGCGAGACCGATTTTAGGCACATAAATACTGCGTGCGCCGCTCCATTTCATGGCATTAAGATATACTTTCAAGGCGGGTAAAATTACGTCGGCGCGATCTGGATTTAAGCCTTTTTCGTAAATGCGTTGCTCGTAGGTTAAAGCGCTCAGCTCTGTCATTTGCGCGTTGAGGTAAAAGTAGGAGAGTGGCTTTTCTTGCGTTTTGCCCGACATCTTAAACAATTTATTGATGTTTCCGCCGGATCCAATTAATGAAACTTGCTCTAAATCAGATGTATGTGTTTTAATCCATTTTTCAACTTCTTGCCAAACGATTTCCGAAACCATGTTGTTGATTAAGCGCACTGTTCCCACTTTAAACGACTTTGATGCGACCATTTTACCGTCTGAAAAAAGCGAAAATTCGGTGCTTCCGCCGCCTACATCGACATACAAAAATGCGCGGTCGGTTTTGAGTAGGAAATGCAAATCGGTTGATGCGATAATGGCTGCTTCCTTTTTTCCATCGATGATTTCGAGTTTGATGTCGGCTTTCTTTTTAATGATTTCAACTATTTCCGAGCCATTATAAGCTTCGCGCATGGCCGAGGTGGCGAATGCCTTGTATTTTTCGACGCGATGCACTTTCATAAGGAGCTTGTACGCTTTCATGGCATCGACCATTCGATCGATGTTTTCTTCGGAGATTTCGCCAACGGTAAAGGCTTCTTGACCTAGTCGGATGGGCACACGCACCAACGATGATTTACTGAATTGCGTTTCCTTACCGTGTTCTTCTACGATGTTGGCAATGAGCAAGCGCATGGCATTTGATCCTACGTCGATCGCAGCGTATTGTTTTACATGAATCATCCGACTGGTTTAAAAATGATTATTGGATTCTAACAGACTTTCGTAATATTTATAGGTTTCGAACTGTGCTCGGAACATTGGGTTTGTGCCGCGCGCACGGTATTTGTTGGCAAGATTTTCGGCGTGCAAACGCGCTTTTACGTTTCCTTTCCAACCCACATCGAAGCTCGCAATAAGCTCTTCCTTAACTTGTTGGTCGTAAATCGGGCAACTCACTTCGACACGCATGTCGAGGTTTCGCGTCATGAAATCGGCCGACGAAATATAAACTTCCTGATTCATGTCGTTACAGAAGATGTATACACGACTGTGTTCCAGAAAGTTATCGACAATACTAATAGCTTCAATGTTTTCGCTCATGCCTTTCACACCGGGAACTAAACTGCAAATTCCGCGAACTAAAAGCTGAATTTTTACACCTGCGCGACTTGCATCGTACAATTTATCAATCATTTTTGGATCAGATAAGCTGTTCATTTTCAGTTTAATGAATGCGGGTCGGCCCAAACGTGCATACATGATTTCGCGGTCGATGAGTTTGTTGAAGCGTGAACGCGTGTGATGTGGTGAAACTATGAGGTGTTTGTAGCGATACAAACGATAATTCACGTGGAAAAATTCGAAAATTTTGGAAACGTCTTTTAAAATTTGTTGATGCGCGGTGAATAAGGTCACATCTGTGTAAATTTTGGCGGTACTTTCGTTGAAATTTCAGGTAGAAATGAGGCCATAGCGGCGCAATTTGCCGTGTTCGATACGTTCGATCATGCAAATTTTCGAATGCACTTTTAAACCTTGAATTCCGAAAATGAGTTCGATGCCTTCGGTTTGCATTTGCTCGGCATACGAAATATTACTCGCCTCATCGAAACGCGCTTGCAATTCAATTTGTACTACGACGCGTTTTCCGTTACGTGCCGCGTTGATGAGCGAAGAAATGACTTGCGAATTTTTTGCGAGTCTGTACAAAGTAATTTTGATGCAGGTTACTTTCGGATCGAGTGCGGCTTCGCGAAGGAATTTTATTACGTACGAAAACGTTTGGTACGGTGCGTTAAGCAGGTAATCGCGTTGGCTGATTTGTTCGAGAATACTGCCTTCGAGACTCAAACCGGGAATAGGAAGTCCGGGCATGGGTTTGTAGAGTAAGTCGTAGCGACCTAAATTCGGGAAATCCATATAATCTCGGCGGTTGTGGTAGCGTCCGCCAGGAATTACGCTGTCTTCCGAGTCGATATGCATTTTCTCGAGGAAAAATTTCAAGGTATCTTTCTCGATGGATTGATCGTACACAAAACGTACAGGTTCGCCGATACGGCGGTCTTTCACTCCGAGGGCGATTTTCTCCATCATACTTTTACTCATGTCGGAGTCGATTTCCAGCTGCGCATCACGTGTGATTTTGATCATGTGAGCTGAAACGCGTTCGTAATCGAAAATGTTGAAAATGTGGTGTAAATTATAGCGAATTACATCGTCGAGCATGATGATGTATTGCTTGTTACCTTCGGCAGGCAGTACTACAAAACGGTTGATGGTTTTGGGAATTTCGATAATAGCGTACCGTACTTCGGGTTTTCCGGTTACGATGCCAAGTATACTTTTTCCGCGTTCTTTCATCACGAGTTTTACGGCTAGGTATCCGCTAGTGTCTTTAAGAATCGGAAATTCTGCGAGATCGTTTAAGATCACGGTAACCAGTGCTGGGGCAACTTTCTGGATGAAAAAATCGTGAATAAATATTTGTTGGCTTTGCGAGAGCTGCGTTTCATTGAGCATAAAGATGCCTTCTTTTTCGAGTTCTTTTTCAATGATGTCGAGTATACGCAAGCTTTCCGACTGCTGTTGAATAACAACCGTTGTAATTTCTTTAAGCAAATCTTTTGCTGCAACGCCTCCGAGGATTTTGTGTCCGGTTTTTCCAGATAGGCTTAAACGCCGAATGGCAGCATAGCGCACTCTAAAAAATTCGTCGAGATTATTGGAAAAAATACCTAAAAAGCGGAGTCGATCGAGTAGAGGAACGTTCTGATCTCCAGCTTCTTGTAGCACTCGCGCATTAAAGGCTAACCAGCTTTTTTCGCGGTCGATGTATCGGTTTTGTACGTCGTTCATCGGATATCTTTTGGAAACAATTTTAAGGTCACTTTTACTTTGGTAAATTCAGCCCAAGAGTCTTTGTCGAGTTCTAATTCTAGAAAACCTGAAGTTGGAATATGTTCGGTGAAGTTGGAATCGAATTTCTGAACAAATTCGGTTAGGGCTTCGTTGTGTCCTACTACCAAGGCATCGTTACCGTCGTCGTTAAAACTGCGGATAACTTTCTCGAGATCGCGGCCATTAAAGGTGTATAAACTATTTTTGTAGTTCACGTTTGTCCACTTCATATCGGCGTAATCCAAATAGTACTGCAAGGTTTGTTGGGTTCTTTTCGCCAGACTACAATACATGGTTAAATCGTCGGGAAGTATGCGAAACAAATGTTGGCTCAAGGCTTTAATGTCGGCAATGCCACGACGAGCTAAACGCCGTTCGAAATCAGGTAGTCCGTCTTCGTAGCTACTTTTCGCATGCCGCAATACATACAGTTTTCTCATCTCTTTAAGCTGTCGGCTAAAGATATGAAATCGAGTAGGGATGAGCGTTAAGAAAGATTAAAATTCGCTGTGGATTTTCATCGATGTATCGTAATTTTCTCAAAACGAAAGTGCTACGGCGCCACGCGATAGCGTTTCCAGCTTCCGTTTTCGTTTTCAAAAACAATACGATCGTGGAGTCGGCTCGGACGACCTTGCCAGAATTCAATTTTAGTAGGTTTCACTAAATAGCCGCCCCAATGATCGGGAGTAGGAATTTCATCGGGATATTTTTCGTTGAGTTGCTCTAATTTCTGAATCAGTTCTTCTCGGGTGGCTTCCGAACTTTGCGGTGATGCCCATGCGCCGAGTTGGCTCTCACGCGGACGTGATTGAAAGTAGGCATGTGTAACATCGCGACTCGTTTTTTCTGCAATTCCTTCAATAATTACTTGGCGTTCTTGCTCTTCCCAGAAAAAAGCCAGACAAGCCTTCGGATTTTCAGCTAAAGCACGTCCTTTTGCCGATTCGTAATTGGTAAAGAATACAAATCCATTTTTGTCGTAACTCTTCAATAAAACTACGCGCGCTCGCGGATAGCTAGTGGCTGTAGCTGTGGCAAGTGTCATAGCATTGGCTTCGTGAGTGCCACTTTCGGCAGCAGCTTTAAACCAGTTTTCAAATAAATCGAAAGGAGAATTAGGTAAATCGGTTTCCACTAAAAAACCTTTGTCGTATACTTTTCTAAAATCGCTTAAATCGGCCATGATCACAAATTAAAATCTACTTCAAAGTTAAAGCTTTTGCCGTCGTCGGCTAAATGAACATCGGGAAAAATGTCTTCGGCTTCTGTTTTGAAAAGTTCGATGCCGTCGTAGCGAGTCGAATAGTGTCCGAGGATCAGTTTTCGAACTCCAGCCAATTTAGCAATCTTCGCAGCTTGTGCGGCTGTAGCGTGTTTGGTGCGTTCGCACAGATGTATTTCGGTTTGAAGAAATGTCGATTCGTGATACAGAACGTCGACATCCTTAATCATCGTAGCGAGTTCTTCAAAATACTGTGTATCCGAGCAGTAGGCATAACGCAAACTTCGTCGCGGATCGAGTGTTAGTTCAGCGTTCGGAATTAGTGTTCCGTTGTCGGTAACGTAGTCTTTACCCGCTTTTAAATTGTGCATTTGGCTGGCATCTACTTTAAATTCGCGAAGCGCATCAGCGTTTAGTTTCCGTTCGCGTTGTTTTTCTTCAAAGAGAAATCCGTTAGTATACACGCGGTGTTGTAGCGGTATGGTTGATACGCGAACTTTTTCATCTTCGAAGATGATTTCAGGTTCCGTCGAAGTAAGTTCGTGAAAGTACAGCGGATATTGCGTAAATGCTTTGGCGAGTTTTAGCTGAAGTAAAATCACTTCTTTAATGCCTTCTGGACCGTAAACGTGGAGTTCTGTGGTTCGATTGAGTAAGGCAAACGACGAAATCAATCCGATTAAGCCATAAAAATGATCGCCGTGTAAATGCGAGATAAAAATATGATTGATTTTTCCGAACTTAATCTTGTTCCTTCTCAAGGCAACTTGTGTTCCTTCGGCACAATCGATTAAAAAAATACGTTCGCGGATTTCTAAAACCTGAGAGGTTGGGTTAGAGAACGTTCGTGGAGTAGCTGCGTAACAACCTAATATGGTTAAATTCAAGGCATTGTTTGTTAAAATCCTAAATCGCGCTCTATTTCGTCCATTTCGATGAGGTCTAGCGCTTCTTGTCGGGTCGGTACCACCACCAATTCTTTAGGCATTTCGGTAAAGTTCACGTTTTCACAGACAATGACAAACGACTTCTTCCCTTTTGAATGCATGCGACAAAGCGGAGTGAATTCGATTAGGTGTTTTTTTGTGAGCGATTGATGTGCAGATAAATCCACTACTAAATTTTTGTCTGAAAACGATTTGTGTTCGTGAGACACCTTCATGATAAAAGCTGTAAGATCACCTTGCGTGTCTTTTAAGATGTTGGTATGTCCGTGTGCTTCTACTTTCATGGCTCCTGAATTCTAAGCAGCAAATTACGATATTTTAACGAATTTTCTCAGCTAATAAGTAAATAACTGCCATACGGATGGCAACGCCGTTTTCCACTTGGTTCAAAATGATGGATTGTCCGGAATCAGCGACTTCCGAAGTGATTTCCACACCGCGATTGATCGGTCCGGGATGCATAATCACAATTTCTTTCGAAAGCGATTCCATCAATTCTTTGTTGATTCCGTAACGCATAGCATACTCTCGACTGTTCGGAAAATAACTGAAATCCATACGCTCGTTCTGTACGCGAAGCATGTTGGCTACATCACACCATTCCAAAGCCTTTCGCAAGTCGGTTTCAACCGTAACACCCAAGCTTTCTATAAATTTAGGAATCAACGAAGATGGGCCGCACACTTTTACTTCTGCGCCAAGCATTTTCAGTGCAAAAATATTTGATAGCGCCACACGTGAGTGCAAAATATCTCCAACAATAACTACCTTTTTCCCACCTACTTCGCCGAGTTTTTCGCGAATGCTGTAACTGTCTAGCAAGCCTTGTGTTGGGTGTTCGTGGGCACCGTCGCCTGCATTAATGATACGAGCATTGACGTGCTTTGCTAAAAAATGAGCTGCTCCGGCGAATGAATGCCGCATAACGACCATGTCGACTTTCATCGCTAAGATATTATTGACTGTATCGAGTAAGGTTTCTCCTTTTTTTACAGACGATTGCGCAGCAGAGAAACTTATTACATCGGCAGAAAGGCGTTTTTGTGCCAACTCAAAAGAGAGTTTTGTACGTGTTGAGTTTTCAAAAAAGATGTTTGCTACAGTGATATCGCGTAACGACGGTACTTTTTTGATCGGCCGGTTGATTACTTCTTTGAATTGATCGGCTGTTTGGAAAATCAGCGCTATGTCTTGCGGTTGCAAGTATTTGATGCCCAGCAGGTGATCGACGCTTAGGGTGCTCATAATTCAGTTTGGGTTCGTTTTAAGTAAACAGCATTTTCACTAGCATCGCTTCCCCAGGAAACGACAACGCGTTCGTTGTTAATGGCATCAACCTGACGGCCTCGGTAATCGGGTTGTATGGGTAAGTCGCGACTAAAACGGCGGTCGATTAGTACCAAAAGTTCGATAACTGCCGGTCGGCCGAAGCTTTGAATGGCGGTAAGTGCCGCTCGAATACTGCGTCCGGTAAACAATACATCGTCTATAAAAACAACTTTCTTGTCTTCGACCAAAAAATCAATTTGCGTTTGATTGGCTTCCAGACTTTTATTATGACGTCTGAAATCATCTCGAAAAAAGGTAATATCCAACAAACCTGTTTTCAGATTTTTAACCTGATACTCGTTTTGCAGTAGGGCAGAAATTCGTTCTACGAGAAAGGCTCCTCGCGGCTGAATACCAATTAAAACGGTGTTGGAAAAATCGCCGTGTTTTTCAAGAAGCTGGCAGGCCAAGCGATTAAGAATCACTTCTATTTCTTTGCCGTTGAGTAGCAACCTGTGGCTCATTTCACTATTTTGTTGTATTGGTCAAAGGTAAAAATTATACGCCGCTGTGCAATTATAAATAGGCTAGATTTCCAACAAATTTAGTGTCGGTTTAAATCGTTCGAACGGGAAATCTTACAGCATAAACCTGAAAATCTTGTAAATCGGTATTCGGTTAAACTTTGTAGCTTCGCTGAAATTCGCCCAACATGCCGCAAAAGCACCTCAAGCACATTAAATATATCTTCATATTAGCTGCTGCTTTGTTGGTATCCTTGTCGGTGATTTCTTTCGTACGATCTGGCAATATGGCAAACGCCTCGCGCTTGGTGAGTCATACCAACAACGTGATGTTTCAGGTAAACGATTTGTTTTCTCATTTAAAAGATGCCGAATCTTCGCAACGCGCTTACGTCCTTAGCCGAGAGCCTGTCTTTAAACAACAGTATTCACAGGCGGTAAAAGCCACTTTGGCAGCATACAACAGAAGCAGCGCGCTAATAAGCGATAATTTTGAACAGCAACAGCGCATGCTCGAACTCAAGCAAAACATCGATCGTCGAATTCGTTTCATGGATGCGATTATGCGCGACGCCGATTCTATTAAAATTTCGACGAAACGCTGGTTGGTAGCGCGTTCTATCATGGAAGAAATTCGTGCTTTGAACAAAGAAATCATCAACGAAGAAATTATTTTACTCAAAAAACGACAAGCCTTATTGTCGCAAGAATCGACCCTAGCGCCATTGCTCACGGCTGTTTTAAGTGTTTTAAGTTTCGTAATCGTTGTGTTTTCTTATTTGGGAATTACACGAGAACTGGAGCGATCTAATGCTTTTCAGGAAGATTTGGCCCAACGAAACTTAGAGCTGGCCAACCGAAACATCGAACTCAAAAACATGAACAAAGAGTTGGAATCGTTTAACTACATTTCGTCGCACGATTTGCAAGAGCCACTGCGTAAGATTCAAACGTTTTTGTCGCGCGTGGTGAATCAAGATTCGAGCGAAGTTAGCGAACAAACCAAGTATTATTTGCTTCGAACGCAAGATGCCGCCAAGCGCATGCAGGATTTAATCCAAGATTTATTGTCGTATTCGCGTTTGAATGCCGAGCAATTTAAAGCAGAACCTGCCGATTTTTATGATTTAGTCGCCAAAATTCAGTTTGAAAATCAAGAAGAAATTGAAGCTACCGGAACCATCATCATTGTCAGTGGCACTTCGCGCATTGAGGTTATAAAAAAACAGTTTCCGCAATTGTTGATTAATGTTTTTTCAAATGCTATGAAATATGTGGCACCTAACGTAAAACCGTATATAGCGGTTCATAATAAGGTTGTTTCCGATAAAGAAGTCACAGCTTTTGGCTTTAAATCACAGTTTTCCGAGTATTATCAAATTTCCATTTCTGACAATGGTATTGGTTTTAACGAGGCATTTAAAGAGAAAATTTTCGAATTGTTTCAACGATTGCATCCAACCTCATCGTATTCAGGTACGGGCATTGGATTGGCCATTGTCAAGAAAATTGTCGACAATCACAACGGTTTTGTCACGGTAAGCAGTTCCGAAAATCAAGGCTCTACGTTTTTTGTTTTCTTACCCAAGAACGTATCTTGATTTTTTTGGGCAACCCGGCGTCGTCGATTCCTCCTCGCCGTCCCGCTGTCCGCTGTATCTTTTGCCTTCGTACCTCCGGCAAAAGGATGTCGCTTCCATCGGTGTTGCGGAAAAGAGTGCGCAACGATACGTGAAGCAGGTTTCATATAAAACTCCGTTACTTACCTGAAATATAGCAATAAATGCGATGATTTATCGGCCGTGTTCAGAACGCCAAATAAAAATTTCGAATTTCTATTAAAAATACATCTTCGCGCGGAGTTCCTGTACTTTCGGATCGTCTAAATAGTCGTCGAACAGCATGTAGCGGTCAATAGCGCCGTTTGGAGTAAGTTCCAACATGCGGTTACCCACAGTTTGCGCAAACTCGTGATCGTGCGTAGTGAGCAAAACCGAGCCTTTAAAGTTTTTTAGTGAATTGTTGAATGCAGTAATCGATTCCAAATCAAGGTGATTCGTAGGTTCGTCGAGCATGAGCACATTAGCGCGTTCCATCATCATGCGCGAAATCATACAACGAACTTTTTCGCCACCCGATAAAACACGAGACGTTTTCAAAGCTTCCTCTCCAGAGAAAATCATTTTTCCAAGAAAACCTCTTATATAAACTTCATCGCGTTCTTCTTCCGTTTTCGCATATTGGCGTAACCAATCAACTAAAGTATAATCGTTGTTAAAAAACGCGTGATTATCAAGCGGTAAATACGCTTGGTTGGTTGTAACACCCCATTCAAAAGAACCTGCATCGGCTTTCATATCGCCGTTGATGATTTCGTAAAAGGCTGAGGTAGCGCGCGAATCTTTCGAAAACACGATTATTTTATCGCCTTTTGCCATGTTTAAATCCACATTCTGAAACAAAACTTCGCCATCTAAACTAGCCGACAAACCTTTGATGTTCAAAATCTGATCTCCAGCTTCGCGCTCTTGATCGAAAATAATCGCTGGATAGCGTCTGCTGGAAGGCTTGATTTCCGAAATATTCAATTTGCTTATCATCTTTTTACGCGATGTAGCTTGTTTCGATTTTGCTACGTTGGCGCTAAAACGACGAATGAATTCCTCTAATTCGGCTTTCTTTTCTTCCGCTTTCTTATTTTGTTGCGCGCGCTGTTTTGCCGCTAATTGCGATGATTCGTACCAAAACGTATAGTTACCCGAGTAGTGGTTTATTTTTCCAAAATCTATATCCGAAATATGCGTACAAACTGCGTCTAAAAAGTGACGGTCGTGCGAAACAACAATTACCGTGTTTTCATAGTTAGCCAAGAAGTTTTCCAGCCATTGAATGGTTTCAAAATCTAAGTCGTTT
>JAIXTU010000007.1 GCA_027483785.1 Flavobacterium sp. | reverse complement strand
TATTCAAATGTAGCAAATACGCGCAAAAAAACAAGTTTCTGAGCGCCTACATGTCGTTAAACAACAGCTACTTAAATTTTTTTCAAAAAATAAAAATTTACGGAAAAACCGTAAAATCAATCAAAATGCAGCTAATACCTTTGGATAAAAATTATGCGCCATGGAGACTTTTTCAGGTTGTCACGTCAACATTCACGCCTTTTGGTCCACGAAAAACACAGAAGCGATGATCACGCACGAAATGCAGCAAATGCTCGTTCCGCAGATTACAAAAATCTTACCTAAACTGGGTTGTAGGGCATTGGCAATTCAGGCGTTGCCCGATCACATTCACTTACTGTTTTGGCTTAATCCCGATCACTCAATCTATACTGTGGTAGAAGCTGTGAAAAAACGCACGGCAGCGCAGATCAACGAAAACAAAATGTGCAGAAAGAGATTTGCTTGGTCGGAAAAGATATACAGTCACGCTGTTCCCGATAAATATTTACCGGAGGTGTCGGCAAGTATTCGGTTACAAAAAGGACATCACGATAATATGACTTTTGAAGATGAAGTAGCGAAACATTTACAAAAGGTAGAACGCTTGTTGCGGCTTACAAACGAAAAAAGCTTCACTGTTTGGTGAAGCTTTTGAAGTGCGGGCAATAGGACTCGAACCTACACGCCTTGCGGCACCAGATCCTAAGTCTGGCACGTCTACCAATTTCGCCATGCCCGCGAATTGTGGCTGCAAATATACAACTAAGTTCGATTTTTCAAAGTACGATGATAAAAAAGCTGAAATTTTCTGATTGTTACTTGCCGATGCGCAAACGAGTTCGTGTGTTGCCAACGAGAAATACGCTACTACTCTTTCGTTTTGAATGTAACACCTACCGTAGTGAAAGTGCAAACGCGATTAGATCCATTTCTTTAGAAAACCGGCGGCTAAAATTTTGAGGGTTTGAGTTGTCAATTGGTGTGCTACCGGTTTTCTTGCTTTTTGTTTTATAATTTGCCTAAGCTGCAGTGCAAGCACAAAGTTTTTATTCTATGTAACGGTTTTACTACATTAGCGATACAAAATTTACCACATGTCTGATATAAAAAAATACGTAGAGCAGCACAAAGACCGTTTTATTAATGAGTTGCTTGAGATACTTAAAATTCCGTCGGTAAGTGCCGACCCTGCTTATAGTCAGGATGTTATGGATATGGCCGAAGCCACTAAAAAAGCGCTCGAAGCTGCGGGTTGCGATTTTGTTGAATTATGCGACACGCCGGGCTATCCGATTGTTTACGGTGAGAAAATCTTCGATCCGAATTTACCTACCGTTTTAGTATACGGGCATTACGATGTGCAACCACCTGATCCGATGGAGTTGTGGACGTCGCCGCCGTTTGAACCGGTCATCAAAAAAACGGAAATCCATCCTGAAGGTGCCATATTTGCTCGCGGTGCCTGCGACGATAAGGGGCAATTTTACATGCACGTAAAAGCCTTTGAGTACATGGTTCAAAACAATCAGTTGCCGTGTAACGTAAAATTTATGATTGAAGGCGAGGAAGAAGTTGGTTCTAAATCGCTCGGTTGGTTTGTGGAACGCAATCAAGACAAACTCAAAAACGACGTGATTTTGATTTCCGATACTGGAATGATCAGCAACCAGCAACCGTCGATTACCACCGGACTTCGCGGATTGAGTTATGTGGAAGTTGAAGTAACTGGGCCAAATCGCGATTTGCACTCGGGCTTGTACGGAGGTGCGGTTGCCAATCCGATAAATGTATTGTCGAAAATGATTGCATCGTTGCACGATGAGAATAATCACATTACCATTCCTGGTTTTTACGATAAAGTAATTGAACTAAGTGTTGAAGAACGCGCCGAAATGGCAAAAGCACCCTTTAGTTTAGACAAATACAAGAAAGCGCTTGACATTGAAGACGTTTATGGAGAAACGGGTTATGTTACGAACGAACGCAATTCGATTCGGCCTACGCTCGACGTAAACGGCATTTGGGGCGGCTATACCGGAGAAGGTGCAAAAACTGTCATTGCTAGTAAAGCGTTTGCTAAGATATCGATGCGTTTAGTGCCCGATCAAAACTGGGAAGAAATTACCGAATTATTTGCTAAACATTTCGAAGCCATTGCTCCGGCGGGAGTTCGCGTGCAGGTAAAACCACATCACGGCGGCGCAGCTTACGTAACGCCGATCGACAGTATTGGTTATCAGGCGGCAAATAAAGCATATACCGAATCGTTTGGTGTGAAAGCCATTCCGGTTCGTTCGGGTGGCAGTATCCCGATTGTGGCACTTTTCGAAAAGGAACTGAAAAGCAAGAGCATATTGATGGGATTTGGATTGGATAGCGATGCCATTCACTCGCCTAACGAACACTACGGCGTTTTCAATTACTTGAAAGGCATCGAAACAATACCGCTGTTTTATAAGTATTATGTGGAATTAGTGAAATAAATGCTAGATCAGATCTACAGCGCAGCAAGAAAAAGATTTTCGAAACGACGCAGCTTTGAAACGCTTTTCTTGCTGCTTGTTTTTTTAATAACGTACAGTGGCTCTTTTGGTCAGAAGTTTGCACCCTTTGAAGACGACGTTATGGATTTCATTCCGGAAGTGTCGTATGATTTGTTTTTAAAGAAACAACTGCTACAAACAGGTTTGACTAGTAAAGATACGATCACCATTTTAGATACCGGCGTTGTTTTCGATTCGATTCATTTCCGAAAAGCAGGCTTTCGATCGAAGGGTTTTTTGAAAGACTCGTTATCGGATGTGGTGTTTTTGCAAAAAGAGGTTTTTGAACTCGACGAAGTAGTTATTGAAACGGTTGCAAAAAAAGAGGTTTTCTTGGGCGAAAAGTCGCGCTTTGTTAAAAAGCGGAGTAATCCGTTTGAAACGGAGCCGACCGCGGGAATTGTTTTTTTTCGTGAAGAGTTTGAGGATATTGACGTTTCAAGATTGTCTTTTTTTGTGGAGAAAGTACAGTATAAAACGCAGTACAAAATCAAATTTTTCGAGTGCGACATACAAGGCAGTATCTTTACGAATCAAACGTTTAAATTGCGGGATTTGTTTTTTGAAACACCAATACTAACAATTGATCGTTCGACAAAAAACGAAGTTAGTATCGATTTAAAACAACTTGATTTTCCGAAACCAAAAACGAACGTATTTGTAGTTGTCGAGTTGGTTTCTTACGAAGACGAAAAGGGTTTAGCTTTAGAACCCGAACCCAATAAACAGACTAAACTAAAGTACCAACTTTCTAAGAAAATGAATTATTTTGCCCAAATGTTTAACAGAACCACGAATGCGTTAACGCCTTTTCATATAAATGTTAACGCCATGATTCGCAGAGATTTTAATAGTATGTTCAAAGAAACGCCTCACCGAAGTATTTTAGTTGCTCCAGCTATTGCATTATATGGCGTTCCTGTTCAATAAATTGTTCGATCTACCCATTTTAAATGGAATATGAACTTAAGTGTTAAAGTAAAAATTGTTGTAATGCTAATTATCGTTTTTGGCAGTGTTGCTGTCTTTTTCGATTTGGTGCTTGACATGAAATTGTATGGACCACTAGGTGGTAGCGCATTTTTATTTTATTGGTTGGCTACAAGAAAAAAGACCAACGGAACTGACGACTAACTATAATTCCTCGCGACGAAATGCGGTGTCGAGTCAATGTAAAAGTTTCTCTACAATATTTTAGCGAAAAATACATTAATCAATTTTCGACACAACGTTTAAGGACTAATTTTATAACTTTGAAAAATGGGAAAAATATAAAATTGCTATGAATACAATTATTAGATTTATTTACTTATTGCTGTTTGTTCTTTTAATTTTCCACGGTGTTATAATTGTTGTAGACCCAACGTTTTTTTCTTACGACACTAGTCAGTTGCTGCTTGCCTCTCTAGTTATTTGCTTTGGTATTATCTATTATTTTTACCGAAGAAGAAACTTGCAAAACAGTTTAGATGTAAAAATTATTATGACACTTTTCCTTAGTAGTGTTGTTGTTTACAGTGTTTGGGTAACAGCCATAACCTTAGGATGGATTGATTACAACCCAACTTGGTTAACCCAACCTTAAATATAAAACGGGGTTAATAATTTAAAATGTAATAGAGTGCTGCTTTTATAAGTGGCACTTTTTTTTGAGATTTTCATAAAGAATACGCCTTCAAGCAACGACACGCGCGGCCCGGATGGCAGCAAAAAGCCTTTTGAAAATTTGGGTTTGCAGCACTTGGCTTAACAGCGGCGACGCAAGAAGCCGTTGGAAAGCTAAAGCGCTGCGCCCAAATTGAAAAAGCTTGTAGCGAACAGCCGGATAAGCCGCCCAAACCATAAAATCTGTCTATACTATTATGTTGTAGAAACATTAAATTCAGTAGCAGTTGATTAGCGATGTTGTATCTTTGCCCTAATTTAGAATAATTATATACTGTTATGATAAAAGTTTCAGACACTGCCAGCAAGAAAATTGTTGACATGATGCGCGAAGACGGTTACGACGCTTCGCAACATTACGTACGAGTAGGTGTGAAAAGCGGTGGATGCTCGGGCTTGTCGTACGAATTAAAATTTGATCGCGAATTAGACGAAAACGATAAGGTTTTTGAAGACAACGACGTGAAAATTGCCGTAGAGAAAAAATCGTTTTTATACCTCGCGGGCACCATCCTCGAGTATTCGGGCGGCCTAAACGGCAAGGGCTTCGTATTCAACAATCCTAACGCGCAACGAACCTGCGGATGTGGGGAGAGTTTTTCGTTGTAAGATTCAAAGATTTCGAGATTGGGAGATTGAAAGATTCTTAAGCGAAAAAATAGAAAAAAGCGAAAAAATTAAAAGGAAAATTAATTGAAGATAGAGATTGTAATTGTAGACTGACAATAAAATTGATAGTGTCGAAAAGATTCAACGGAATAAATGGCAAAATACAACTCGTTTGAAGAGATGCAGGTATATCGAAAAGCGCTAAAGTTTGCGACAGAGACTTATTTGCTTGCTAACAAAAATGGTTTTATTGCCAAGGATTTTGGATTAAAAGATCAACTACAACGAGCTGCATTATCGATTTCTAATAATATTGCCGAAGGATTTGAACGGGAGACAATAAAAGAAATGATACGATCTCTTTACATAGCTAAGGGTTCCGCGGGCGAATGCAGAAATATGTTTAATTTTTTTAATGAAATGCCATATTTATCTCAAGACGAATTTAAGTTCTACAAATCAGAACTTTATGCGGTTTCCGGGCAATTAGGTAATTACATTAAATATTTAAAGAATTTAGAAAAGCAAAACAAAATAAGTCGCAAAACCGAAAACAATTAATACTGCTGAGAGCAATGTATGTATTTCTGATCTGAAAACAAATGAAGTTTGTTTCATGAAATGACCCGAGGTAGTTTTTGAATTTTAATTTTTTCGCTTTTTTCGCTTTTTTTAATACATCAACAGAACCATGAGTAAATACACCGAAGACAATCTAAAAATAGACCTCGAAACCAAAGAGTACGAGTACGGTTTTTACACCGATATCGAATCGGAGACGTTTCCTGTTGGACTTAACGAAGATATTGTTCGCGCAATTTCTAAGAAAAAAGACGAACCGGAATGGATGACTGAGTGGCGACTCGAGGCGTATCGGGCTTGGAAAGAAATGACCGAACCGGAATGGGCGAACGTGCATTATACCAAACCCGATTTTCAGGCCATATCGTATTATTCGGCTCCGAAGAGTCAGGCGAAATACAATTCGTTGGATGAAGTAGATCCAGAGTTGCTCGAAACTTTTAAAAAGCTTGGAATTTCGCTCGACGAACAAAAAGCTTTGGCCGGTGTTGCGATGGATATTGTGGTCGACTCGGTTTCAGTAGCCACCACTTTCAAAAAAACCTTGGCTGAAAAAGGCATCATCTTTATGAGTATTTCCGAAGCCATTCGCGAATATCCAGACTTAGTACAAAAACACTTGGGAACAGTGGTGCCGCAGCGCGACAACTTCTACGCAGCACTAAACTCGGCTGTGTTTTCAGACGGTTCGTTTTGCTACATTCCGAAAGGAGTAAAATGTCCGATGGAACTCTCGACCTACTTCCGCATTAACCAAGCCGGAACCGGACAGTTTGAACGTACCTTAGTGATTGCCGATGAAGGCAGCTACGTTTCGTATTTGGAAGGTTGTACCGCTCCGAGTAGAGACGAAAACCAATTGCATGCAGCAGTTGTGGAACTAATTGCGCTCGACGATGCCGAAATCAAATACTCGACCGTTCAAAACTGGTTTCCAGGAAATAAAGAAGGACAAGGCGGTGTGTACAATTTCGTGACGAAACGCGGCTTGTGCGAGAAAAACGCAAAAATTAGCTGGACACAGGTAGAAACGGGTTCGGCTGTTACGTGGAAATATCCGAGTTGCGTTTTGAAAGGCGATAATTCGGTTGGCGAATTTTATTCGATAGCCGTGACCAACAATTTTCAACAAGCCGATACCGGAACGAAGATGGTACACTTGGGGAAAAACACACGGTCGACGATCATAAGCAAAGGAATCTCTGCTGGAAAATCGCAAAACTCGTATCGCGGATTGGTACAAATTGGTCCGCGTGCCGAAAATGCCCGTAATTTCTCGCAATGCGATTCGTTGCTGATGGGAAATGCTTGCGGCGCACATACGTTTCCGTATATCGAAAGTAAAAACCAGTCGGCACAAATTGAGCACGAAGCCACTACTTCGAAAATTGGAGAAGATCAGGTTTTTTATTGCAACCAACGCGGAATTCCGACCGAAAAAGCCATTGCTTTAATAGTAAACGGCTTTAGTAAAGATGTGTTGAACAAGCTTCCGATGGAATTTGCTGTTGAGGCACAAAAGCTATTGGAAATTAGTTTGGAGGGAAGTGTAGGATAATGAAATAGAATCAGAAATGCCGAAATTATTCGAATATCTGGGATTGATTTTATTTTCTAATCGAATGAACACGAACCAATTCATTGCCATGCGGTTTGTGGTGAGTTTGAAAGTAAGGTTGAGTTTCTAATAGAAAACGGTGAGATAGTTGAAATAATTATTAAAAACGTAAAAGGCAGAAAACCAATTGAAGGTAAAGACTTACAGAATCTTAAAGAACTACTTGAATATAAAGCAAATGAAGTAGTAGTAAAATGGATTGACTACTTCATTTACCATAAAAAAATTAATTTTGAAAGAATCACAAAGAAATTGAAATGAAGTTTACTGAAACCCTATTAGACAACGAAGTTAAGCCTGTAAAAGTGGTGAAAGCCGAGTTGTTATCTGATTTCAAGATTTTCTTGATTTTCGACGATAGCCATCAGCAGATTGTCGATTTCTATGATTTTTTGCGGTTTTCAAAGCACGAGTCAACTAGAAAATTTCTAAACCAAGCGCTTTTTCAAAATTTCTCCATAGTGAATGGTAATCTTAATTGGAATGATTACGAGATGTGTTTTCCTATTTGGGATTTGTACATTGGAAATATTGTAAAATGATAATGACAAAGCAAGCGCAACCGATTTGTATCTGCAAGAGCAATTACCAAAGCTTACTACTCTTGTCGAAAAAATAAAATGCCAACTGTAAATGTTCACGATAAAAAAATTACATACGCACATTCAAAATTTTCTAAGCGAATTGGAAGTGAATAACTTTGTGATAAATCGCGTCGTTTTATTTGGCTCATACGCAAAAGGTGGCGTGCACGAAAACAGCGACATTGATTTAGCAATTTGGCTTAAAAACGATGTTGAACAACAAGAGGATTTTCTTAGAAGCATTTGTGCCAAGTTTCATCCAATTAGTGCTAAATACTATACTAGTAACGAAACAGAAAAAGAAGACCCCTTTATTGGAGTAATTGAAAAAACAGGACAAGAAATACCTATCGAAAAGATACAAAAAACAAAATCATGGACATCATTTTAAGAAACGTGAAAAAAAAGGATTTTCCGGTGTTGAAATCACTGGCAAAATCGCTTGGTTTTGAAATCATCGAAGAACAGGAGAAACCGTATGATCCGGAATTTGTAAAAGAAATTTTGGAGGCAGAAAAAAGCATTAAAGAAGGGAAAGGAACCCGAATGACGATGGAGGAATTGAAACAGTTATGCAGATAATATTTTCAGAAAAAGCAAAATCCGATTTAAATTTTTGGATAAAATCGGGCAATAAAAATGTTTTAAAGAAAATTTACTCTCTAATTACTGATATTCAAAGGAATCCATTTGAAGGAATTGGAAAACCTGAACCACTTAAACACCAACTTTCTGGAAAATGGTCTCGCAGAATAAACAATGAACATCGAATAATTTATCAAGTAACCCATGATGGAGTTATAGAGATACTCGATATTCTTTCTTTAAAAGGACATTATTAAAAAGACACAAATAAACAAGACATGCTAAAAATTGACAATCTACATGCGTCCGTAGAAGATAAAGACATCCTTAAAGGAATAAATCTGGCCATAAAAGCCGGCGAAGTTCACGCCATCATGGGGCCAAACGGTTCAGGAAAAAGTACACTTTCGGCAGTAATTGCAGGAAACGAAACGTATAGCGTAAGTGAAGGAAGCGTTATGCTCGATGGCGAAGAAATCAATGAACTTGCACCTGAAGAACGCGCGCACAAAGGCGTTTTCCTGTCGTTTCAATATCCGGTTGAAATTCCAGGCGTTTCGGTAACTAACTTTATCAAAACGGCCATCAACGAAACGCGCAAGGCAAACGGATTAGACGAAATGCCTGCAAACGAAATGTTGAAAAAAATTCGCGAGAAGTCTGAACTACTCGAAATGGATCGTAAGTTTTTGTCGCGCTCACTCAACGAAGGCTTTTCCGGCGGCGAGAAAAAACGAAACGAAATTTTCCAAATGGCCATGCTCGAACCAAAATTGGCTATACTCGACGAAACCGATTCGGGTCTAGACATCGATGCGCTGCGTATCGTAGCAAACGGCGTAAACAAACTCCGCAACGAAAACAACGCCATTCTTGTTATTACGCACTACCAACGCTTGCTCGATTATATCGTTCCCGATTTTGTACACGTTTTAATGGACGGAAAAATCGTTATGTCGGGCGGTAAAGAACTTGCATACGAACTCGAAGAAAAAGGCTACGATTGGATTAAAGCCGAACTTAATTAAAGCAATCGATGGAACTAAAAGAAACTCTGTTATCGTCGTTTATCGCTTTCGAAGAACACATCGATGTCGATGCGTCTATACACGATATCCGCAACAGCGCAATTAAAATCTTCGAAGAAAAAGGCTTTCCGACAAAAAAAGAAGAAGCTTGGAAATACACTTCGCTGAATGCTGTGCTGAAAAAGAACTATACCGTTTTCCCAAAGTACGATTCGGGAACTGAATTCAAAGACGTTAAAAAGTATTTTTTACACGAAATCGATACGTATAAAGTCATTTTTGTTGACGGAAAATTCTCGTCGTTTCTCTCAGCAACTACACACGACGGTCTCGACGTATGCACCATGTCTTCGGCATTAAACAAGCCGAAATACAAAATGGTCATCGACGAATATTTTCATAAAATTGCCAAGAAAGACGACAGCCTTACCGCGCTAAATACCGCTTTTGCTGTAGAAGGTGCCTACATTAACGTTCCCAAAAGCAAGGTTGTAGAAAAACCGATCGAAATTATCTATTTCTCAACCGGTGCCGAAAATGCCTTGATGGTACAACCGCGAAATTTAATTGTTGTGGGCGAAAATGCACACGTGCAAATCATCGAGCGTCACCAATCCTTAAATGAGAATACGGTGCTTACCAATGCCGTTACCGAAGTCTTTGCGCAAAAACGCGCCATCGTTGACTACTACAAAATTCAAAACGATTTGCTGAGCGCGAATTTGGTAGATAACACCTACATCGCACAAAAGCAGGAAAGTCGCGTGGCTGTACACACTTTTTCGTTCGGCGGAAACATCACGCGTAACAACCTGAATTTCTACCACCAAGGTGAACGTATCGACAGCACTCTAAAGGGAATTACGATTATTGGCGACAAGCAACTTGTGGATCACTACACCTTAGTGCATCACGCGCAACCAAACTGCGAAAGTCACCAGAATTATAAATGTATCGTTGCTGAAAATGCTACAGCCGTTTTCAACGGAAAAATATTTGTAGAAAAGGAAGCACAAAAAACCGATGCCTTTCAGCAAAGCAATAACATTTTATTGAGCGATAAAGCTACCGTAAACGCCAAACCACAGTTGGAAATTTTTGCCGACGACGTGAAGTGTTCACACGGTTGCACGATTGGTCAGCTCGACGAAACCGCTATGTTTTACATGCAACAGCGCGGTATTCCAAAAAAAGAAGCTAAAGCTTTATTGATGTACGCGTTTTCGAATGAAGTTTTCGAATCGATTAAAATCCCGGAATTGAAACAGCGCATTACCAAAATTATCGCCCAAAAATTAGGGGTTAATTTAGGCTTTGATTTGTAACACAACATGCTTCAAATAAAAAAGTCTCGCCGGTAAAGCGAGACTTTTTGTATTTAAAAACGGCTTTAATTCAATGTATACGTTTGCAATTCGAGTGTCTGCCCCATTCCGTTGCCACCTGTTGTAGTCGACTTAATCGGCCCCACATCTTTTGCAAACCAAATTTCTGTGACTACAGCGTTAGATCCTGGCTGACCTAAAACAGTAGATTCTAAAGTATAGCGTGCCTTGATAACGTCTGGATAGGTAACGCCGTTTACAGTTGCAGATCCTTTAAAAAGGTTTTCGCCAGTAACGGCAATTGTTCCTGTCACAGTTTGTGATTGCCCTTGTCCTGCCATAGTAATATTAAACGATGCAGAATCTGTCCAGCTTTGCCCAACTGCAGCGTTGTCTTTAAAAATCGTTATTTCGTAGCCCTGCGTGGTCGTTGTAAAACCAAATTGGTTCATTACTAAATCATCTACTTTCTGATTGTAACTACCGCCATTTTTTGAAATCCAAACGCTAGCTTGCTCTAAAAAATCGCTTGCATTAAGCTGAAAATAATTAACTCCTCCTTGTTGTTCTGTGGCCACAAAACGCGACTCTACCTCTTCGCCGGTTTCTACATTTTCGTACGTCCATGTGTTGTTTACGGCTAATGGGTAATAATCTCCAGCAGAAGTTCCGCCGCCCGAATTACCTCCATCGTCACTGCTACAAGAACTAAAAGCTACAGCCAAGAGTAGAAATAGTGTTCTCGTTGTCCATTGTAATTTTTTCATGTTTTAATAAAGTTGGTTAAAGGTTGAAAAATAGATTTTTTTCTGAAAATCAACAAGCGAATTTAAGCGAATTTTTTCTACATTTTTTTGGGCGGGTGGCGGCCAGAAATGGTTCTTCATCAGCGTGAGTGCTCGGCCGCCATCACGCTTTCCGCGCTACACGGTAGCTTGCTCCAATCGTTCCCGCGGGCAATCGTTACCAACATAGAACCTTACGGAAAATTTGCTTGTTAGCTAAAAGTCGACGAGAAAGTAGGCTATATTAAAACTCGTCTTTACGAATGGTTTAACGGATTTTCTTTCCCGATCTACTAACTAGTGCTATCTCAAAAATCAGCGCTTCGAATGAATCGTTACGCGCTAAATTGGTTCTTCATTTTCAAGGTTATGTTGCCAATGTTGTAACAATACAAAGCCGCCGGTAAAAACGAAAGAGACAAATCGGACACGTGTTTAACTCCTAATTGATCAATTGACGTCACCAAAGCTTTTTGCAACTGATTGCTCTTACAAAAATGAATTAAACTTTTCAGGTCGTTTGGTTTTTCAAAATATCGGTTACTCCACTTAATCTCTACCCCCCACGTAGGTTTGTATTTTTTATGATCAACTAAAACTAAATCAACCTCACCCTCGTTTCTGCCTTCTTTCCAACGTGCATAGGTTAAATCTAATTTTTCTCGATGCATCCATTGCGATAGTACAGCGGTTTCTACCATAGTTCCCATTTCGCTATCTGCTTCACTAATTGGCGAAAACAGCGCGGTTCGCAAAGATGAATTCGTTAAATACACTTTAAAACTAGTCACTCTTTTAAGTCGCTTAGCGGAAATATCAACTTTGTTTAGAACTTTTATCAAAAACGCCGCTTCTAAATAATCGAGATATTTTTTCAAGGTGTCTTTTTGAATGCCACTTTCTTTACTCATTTTCTCATACGAAAATTCGTTCCCTGTGTTATAGGCTAAGTAAGTGAAAAAACGATTCAACTCTTGAAGGTCCCTAATACCATATAAACTAGGCAAATCTCTGAGCAACACTTTATCTACAATATCGTTTTTCACATAGCGACCCATATCACTTTGTATCTTTTCACTTAAAACAACCTCAGGATAACCGCCAAAGTTTAAATAATGTAAAAATTCTTTATTGAGTGCCTTTATGTCGTGCGTCAGACAATAGGGAATTTGATTCTGCCCATAACTTATGGTACCCTCGTAAATGAGATGATTCATTTTCTTGAGATGTATGTACTCCTGAAATGTAAGTGGAGGCAACATAAAATCAGTGAATCGACCTGCTCCGCTCTCAGTGCTGTGCCATTTTAATGCCGCTGCCGCTGAACCTGATACTATAAACTTGGTTTCCGGAAAAGTATCAACCAATACTTTTAAATGGCGCTCCCAATCTTTTAAATATTGGATTTCGTCAAAAAACACATAACAACCTTTTAAATTATCAAGATTAAGCGAATACTTACATAAACCTAAAAGATCTTCTAAACTTAAATGCACATAAATTGGATTATCTATACCAATGAAGAAAATCTTCTGAAAGTCGACATTTTCACTTAACAACTGTTGAATACTGTGAAACAACATTACAGTTTTTCCAACGCGTCTCGGCCCCATGAGAACCACCGCGCGCTTCACGTCTCTTTCGGTAACAAAAGGATAAAACAAGTCGAAGTACAGGCGCTTTGCCATAGAACTATATACTTCGGGAATTTGCTTGTTCACCCACCAAGGATTTTCATAGCGTAAACGTTCCACTATTTTTTCTGTAGGAATAAGACTTGTTCCAGCCATAAAACCATTTATTTCTACAAAAATAGTATAAATAGATATATTTAAAACAATCTATTTGATACAAAATTGTTCTAATAAGCAAAAAAGAGCTTTTTTAATGTCTTAATAATACATAATACTGCTGTTGTAATAAATGAAAGCTTTAAAAATGCCTGACGCATTTTATAGAAAATCTTTGAAGAGCCATTAAATCTTATTGCTTTTCGCAAAAGCTTGACCTGAATTTACCGGGTTCGTATTCGAATAGAATTTCTACTAAATTAAAATATGCTTCTTCAGCCACTTTTGGACTTGGAAATTCTTTAAACTTGAATTTAGATTGATTTTCGCGAACAAAATCTTTCCAAACCAAAAGTTCTTGGTTTGTTGGATAGTAAACGATACCAAAATAAGTTCCATCAACTTCTTTTGGATAAACACACGTTAAGCAAGCAATTCTATTTGGTGTTTTAAAATCATAACTATGCCCTTTTTCAATTTGCTCAATTTGAAAAATAATTTCGTCTGCGGCACTTTTGATAGTTAACGTGAGTTCGATATAAAAATCAAAGTTAGAAATCATTTAAATAGTTGATTA
>JAIXTU010000094.1 GCA_027483785.1 Flavobacterium sp. | reverse complement strand
TTCAAAAACATCGTCATCGTCGAGACCATAAATCCAAATTTCGCGCGTTTGGTTTGCCGAAAAAACTTCTTTAAAGTACGTTTCTCCGTTCTTATCTTTTTTATTTCGTTGCATAGAAACTTCAACTTCAGAATTGTTCAAACAGTGAATGCGGATGATGTCTTTTTTGTTGGTTCCTGTAATGACAGCGTAACGACTAAGAAATTGAAAGTAACGATCGGCTATTTGTTGCAAATTGGCGCGGCGCTTTTTCAATAGATCTTTCAATTTGGAAACCGAGTCGTCGTTTAATTCTTTGGGAATGGTTGAAAATGCTTCATCGATAGCTTCGTCGGAAATCGAATTTTGGATAATCGCTACTTGCTCGTACCAGTCGTTTTTGTTCAGATGGCGGATAAAAGCTTTGTCGAGCGGAAACGGTTCTAAATTAAAGCCTTTAACGTCTGTTAAATCGGCTTCATACTTTCGTAGAAGCTTGGCCATCGGGATTAAACGAACAGCTGCGCCAAGCACAAAACCGTCGGACATGATAGAAAAAGCCTGATCCCGATCGCGAGGTAAAGGTTTAAAAACGATTTTATTTCCTTCTTTAAATTCGAGCCAACGCCATTGGTCTTGATGTCGATCCCAATCGCCTATCAACATATCAAAAAGTCGGGCTTTGATGTATTCTTTTTCGTCGACCACCTGATTTTCATTTTCATGAATTTTTTCAAGCACATCGTAGGTGCTGTAAATCGCTCCAGTAAAGTTCGGATCCTTCATAGAAAGATTGCCTTCAGACGCTTGTTCTTCAAAAAAATACAACTCATCTCCAAACTCAGCGTTAAATGCACCCAGCGCTTCGTGTTTGGGAATATAAAATAATTTAGGATTTAATTTATTGATATTCAACGACTCAGACAATTCGGCTACAACGAGCGGTGCAAACGGATGCGCACCTGTAAAAACGTCTTTTACCAAATTTTCAGATGCTGTATTTTCAAAATCTTTCTGAACGTACTGATTCTTAAATAATGATGCTTGAATGTACTGTGCACCACTTTTTTTAAGTGCACGCATAATGTACTGTTTGCCGTCTTTGGCTTTCAAGCGCAGTGATCGCGATTGTGTTCCGCCACCTTTTCGAACCGGCGTTAATCCTCCGAGCAAGGTATCCAACGTTGCTACTTTTGCGGTAATCGGTGTGCTGTAATATTTTCTGTAACGATTTCCCCAAAGAAAATGATAAAACTTGCTTTTTGTTGTTTCGGCTTCCGTGTAAATTGCTGTTTGAATAGAATCTGGAAACTTCGAAACTGCGTTAACTGTGTACGATTGTTGCTTTGGTTTAATTACTGTTGTTTGAAATTCAACGGTATTGTTTGTTGCGTTTATGAATTGTACTTCCGAACGTCCGTTTTCAAAAACTTCTAAAACAGCAAATCCAGGTACTCCGTGTCCGTAAATTCCGCCGTCGCTTAACTTTATTGGCGATACTTTCGAAGCAGATCCGCTGACAATCTGTGGAATATCGTTTTTGATGAGGTACTGGAGATTATGGTCGTGACCGGAAACAAAGACAACATTTTCGTTGTGTTGCGCGGCAGCAACCAATTGCTTTTTCAGTTCGTTGTAATGCGTGTTTTGAATATCGGCATTACTCACTCCGGTTGTTTTGCGGAGCAGGTTTTTCAAGCTTCCGAGAATTGGAATTGGTGAGAGATGACTTTTGAAAGCGTATTTTCCGCCGTGAGCACCATTGGTAAACATCGGGTGATGAATGGCAACGATGGTAGTTTTGCCACGCGCTTTTTTTATTTCGCTTCTAAATTCATCTAAAAACTGATTGCGAGTCTTTATTTCACAATTTTCATTGATCGTTGGGTGATTATCCCAATTTGTGATGTACCATTGGGAATCAACGATTATTAGCGTGATGTCGTCGGTGATATCTATACTTTCTAACGGACAACCGTTCTTAGGTAAAAACGATTTTTTCCCAAGTTTTTTTTCAACATAGTCTTGCTGTCTTTTTAAACCTTCGTTTCCCCGACTGTACCAATCGTGGTTTCCTGGAATAAATACCGTTTTTCCTTTAAATGCGTGCGTGACATCAATTTGCTCTTGAAGTTTGCTTTCAGCTTCTTTTCTTGCGAAAGCAGTATCTGCGGGCATACCCAAGGGATAAATGTTGTCGCCCAGATAAATAAGCGTACTGTTTTTGTCGGCTTTTTTTAAGCGAGAGATTAGCGCATTTACGCTAGGTAAACTGTCTTTCAACAAACCATTCCCTGCATCGCCAACGAGGAAGAACGTATGGGCTATTTTTTCACTTTCGTTACCTACTTCTTGAATATATTTCGCATTAAACTGCGGCTGGTAAGTGGCACAAGCTTGAAATAGTAGGGAAAGCAATGAAAGAATCAGGATAACTTTTCTCATAAAAGTGGCGTTATCTCGATTGGAATGCAATTAAAAATGCAATAACAGAAATTATAATACCAAACATAAAAATGGTGTAGGCGATGCGTAACAATCGGTATTTCTTTTCCAAAACGATACCTAGATGATACAAATCTTTAATCATCGAATTGTAAACGTAATCTTTGTCTTTGATCAATTCGTTCATGGCCCAGCTGTAGTCTTCGTAAGGCATTTTGTAAAAATTACCGAAAAAAAGCAGGTTTACTTTTTTTTCGTGAACTTCTTTTCTAGTAAAGCTACCGCCGGTTATGGTGGGTCGTGTGGCTAAAATTGCGAAAGTTATTGCAATAACACTTGATACAACGAGTATTAGTGTCGGAATAATTAAGTGTGCGTTTGAAGGATTATCGAGTTTGGGAATGATTGTAGTTAGCGAAACAGAGATGATTATGGCATTAACCGACAATAATATATTTGCTTTATTATCGACTAAACCGCTGAGATTGTTGTGATTATTGAGCGTGGTTCGAAACATCGTATCAATGCCTCGTTCTGTTTTCGGTGCTTTATTCTTCTTTTTGCCTTTATTACTTCTGATTACTGAACTTAAAAAGGGCTCGGTAAT
>JAIXTU010000019.1 GCA_027483785.1 Flavobacterium sp. | reverse complement strand
TCAATCAAATTCCGAGCGATTTCACTATCAGCGGTAATCCGGTACTTTTACGAATTATAGTTCACAATTTGCTAGATAATGCATTGAAATACTCGGCAGGAAAAACAATCATTTTCTCTGCTAGCGAACATGAAACCCATAAAGTTATTGCCGTTATTGACACTGGAGTTGGTATGAACACCGAAACGTTGGAATATTATAAGTCGCTTAGCAGGGATTTTAATAACCGAACCGATAATGTAGGAACAGGACTCGGGCTGAAGATTGTAATTGAACTAATGGTGGTACTTGGAGCAAGAATTGAATTCAACAGTTCATCCAACGGAACGGTCGTTTCACTGGTTTTCGAAAAGTAGTAATACGTGTCTTAGATAGCTCCGTAAGTTTCGAACATATTAGCTAATGCTACCGTACTCTTGATGGATAGCTTTTCAAAAATTCTGTTTTTGTAAGTACTTACCGTACTGTTTTGCAATTCTAATTTATTAGCAATTTCCAGATTCCCCTCGCCTTTCACCAAAAGTTTCGCGATTTCGAGTTCTCGAGCAGAAAGCGAAAAGAACGGATTAGTGGAGGTCGGATTTAAATCTGCTTTATCTAAAAGAAATTGTGTGGTTTGGGAAAAGAATCTTCCGGTCTGAATCATTTCGCGAAAAGCAAATTGCAATTCTTCTTCGGAAGTCATTTTATTGAGATAACCGTCGGCACCAGCGCGCAAATACTTAACTGCATAGAGTTCTTCAGGATGTGCCGAAAATATCAAAATCTTAACCTCAGGGATAAATTGTCTGATCAATTCAATCATTTGAACTCCCCTACCTTCCGGTATAGAGATATCTAAAACGATAAGTTCATATGAATCTGACTTGATTTGGTTAATCATCGAAGGGAAAGAATTAACGTGATCAACCTGAGAATCGAAACCAATTTGTTTGAGGATTAATGATATTCCTTGCCTAATAACACTGTGGTCGTCTGCAATTAATATTTTATAATCATTAGCCATAAATATTCGAGTAAGTAGCCTTGTAAAGATAGAAAAAATGATAATTGCGCAACAAATGAATTTAATCAGAAAAATCGCATAGTAAGTATCCCCTATCTTTGGTTATTTTTGCAGCCATTAAATACGATATGGATACGCAATTAGAAATAGCCAGACGACGCACATTTGGAATTATTAGTCACCCTGATGCTGGAAAAACAACCTTAACTGAAAAGCTTCTTCTTTTCGGAGGCGCCATTCAAGAGGCCGGTGCCGTAAAAAGCAATAAAATTAAGAAAGGTGCCACATCCGATTTCATGGAAATTGAACGGCAGCGCGGAATCTCGGTTTCAACATCGGTATTAGCGTTCAATTACAAATCAAAAAAAATTAATATTTTAGATACTCCAGGGCACAAAGATTTTGCCGAAGACACATTTCGAACATTAACTGCGGTAGATAGTGTAATTGTAGTGATCGATGTTGCGAAAGGGGTCGAAGAACAAACACAGAAATTAGTTGCCGTTTGTAGATTGCGTAAAATTCCGATGATTGTTTTCATCAATAAGCTCGATCGCGAAGGAAAAGACGCTTTTGATTTGATGGACGAGGTTGAGCAAAAATTAGGTCTTAAGGTAACTCCTCTTAGCTTTCCTATTGGAATGGGATACGACTTTAAGGGAATTTACAATATCTGGGAAAAAAATGTTAATTTATTCACTTCAGACAGTAAAAAAAATATCGAAGATACTATCGCTATCGATGATTTAAATAGTACTGAATTGGATCAGTTAGTTGGAAAAAGTGCGTCAGATAAATTACGGGAAGAACTCGAGTTGATCCGAGAAGTTTACCCAGCGTTTGATCGTGAAGCCTATCTATTAGGCGAACAGCAGCCGGTTTTATTTGGATCAGCCCTCAACAATTTTGGCGTTCGCGAACTGCTAGATTGTTTTTTAGATATTGCGCCACCACCTACTCCAAAAGAAACCGAACAACGCATTATCTTAGCTGAGGAACCAAAGATGACTGGTTTCGTTTTTAAAATCCATGCCAATATGGATCCGAAACATCGAGACAGATTAGCTTTCGTAAAGATAGTTTCAGGGACTTTCGAACGCAACAAATCTTACTTACACACGCGACTTCAAAAGAGCTTCAAATTTTCTAGTCCGAATGCTTTCTTTGCAGAAAAGAAGGAGATTGTAGACGTATCTTTTGCAGGAGACATCGTTGGCCTCCATGACACTGGAAATTTTAAAATTGGCGACACCCTAACCGAAGGCGAAAATTTGAAATTTAAAGGGATTCCAAGCTTTTCACCCGAGCATTTTAGATATGTCAATAACGCAGATCCTTTAAAAAGTAAACAGTTGGAAAAAGGAATCGACCAACTTATGGACGAAGGAGTTGCGCAACTTTTTACTTTAGATTTAAACGGAAGAAAAGTAATTGGAACAGTTGGAGCCTTACAATATGAAGTTATACAATACCGCTTGGAGCACGAATACGGGGCAAAATGCAGTTATGAAAACTTTCCAGCTTACAAAGCTTGTTGGATTGACACCTCAGACCCACGCGAGGAGCAATACTTAGAATTCAAACGTGTTAAGCAGAAGTTTCTGGCTAAAGACAAAAGCGGCAAGGAAGTCTTTCTTGCTGATTCTGAATTTAGTATTCAAATGGCTGCGCAAAAGTACCCTAAGGTAAAGTTACATTTCACATCGGAATTTTAATCCCACAAAAAAAGATGTTAAAAAAATAAACAAACAACAATAAATTATATATTTTAGAGCCGTTTTAATAAACAATCGATAGTTGTTTTAAATCAAAGGACTTTTATTTACTTAAAATTAGTTAAAAAAATATTTCAGCACCTGATTGATATTTAAAAAATAGTTATACATTTACAAAAAATTTAAAATCTAAAAGTAGCGTGTTATGAGAATCAACTACAATAAAATTATGCTTACGATGCTGCTATTCGCAGTTAGTTTTGCTTCATTTGCTCAATTACCAGATCCGGATGGGCCAGGAACTGGAGACACAGATCCACCAGCGCCGATAAACACTAAGATTATTTACCTAGCTTTAGCAGCAGTAGCCTTTGCCTTCTTGTATTTGAGAAGAACAAAAGCAGCAAAAGCGTAAAAAT
>JAIXTU010000285.1 GCA_027483785.1 Flavobacterium sp. | reverse complement strand
ACTAACGTTTGGTGGGAAAAATACCTATACGTAGGTAGTTTTTAGAGAAGGGAAGTGGTGAAATTAGGGGTGATCAATCAAAACAAATTTTCTTTCTCACTAATAAGTCATATTTTCTACCAATAGGCAATTTGAAATGCTCTAAAATCAGGTTCGTTCGCTCCACCCTTTTCACAAAATTAACATTAACTATAAACGATTTATGTACTTGAATAAATACATCATCTGTTAATTTAGATTCCACAGATTTCAAAGTATCATAAACAATGTACTTTTTCTTATTGCACAGATGAATTTTTATGTAATTACCAGAACTTTCAATATGGGAAATTGTCTCGCATGCTATTGTAATAAACTCACCATTGAACTTTACCTTTAATTCATCCGGAAATAACGCAGGAGGATTGCTGTCGCAGTATTTTTTTGCTTTTTCAATTGCTTTAACAAATCTTGGAAATGACACTGGTTTTAACAAGTAATCTACGGCGTCAAATTGATAAGCCTCAAATGCAAAAGTGGAGTAGGCTGTTGTGATAATCACCGCTGGTTTTTTTGATAAAGACTGCAAAACATCTAGGCCGTTGATCATTGGCATCTCTATGTCTAAAAAAACGATATCGTAGTTATTTTGGTTGATAAACTGCAAAGCCTCTTTTCCATTGAAAGCACTATCTATAAAACTAAGCTCTTCTAATTTGCTCAGGTGCGAAGAAATTACAAGATGCGCTGGTTGCTCGTCATCAACAATTAAACATCTATATTTTTTGGCCATAACTTAAGTGTCACCTTGAAGGCTTTATCAGATTGAATTGTTAACTCCGTTTGGTTTTCGAGAATTTCTAATCTTCGTTTTAAATTAGAGATTCCAATTTGTGTTCCTTTACCATTAGTATCCAGTGAAAAATTGTTCTCAATGAGAAAAGACACAAAATCATCTTCAAAATTCCAACACAAATTTATGAAGGGATTAGTGGTCTGTAGCGCAAATTTTGAAGCATTCTCAATTAACGGTAAAAACAGTAAGGGTGGAACCATAAAGGGTTTTATTGTTCCTAAAATTTTATTCTGAATTTTAAGATTACTCGATTTAAATGCCATATAGTTGAGATATTTTTGGGCAAACTCAATTTCATTCTCAATTGCAATTTCGTCCGACTTAACTGCTTCAATTTGATACCGTAACAAATCAGATAATTCTAAAATTTTGTCTGAAATCATAGTTGGGTTAGACAACGAAATACCATAAAGATTATTCATGGCATTGAGTAAAAAATGAGGATTCAATTGTTGTTTTAAAAATGTAAGTTCCAAATCTCGTTGCGACAATTGCTTTTTGGTTTGAATGACATTATCTAAAAACCAAATGTGAAAAAAATAAAATCCAATGCCAACAACTAAAAAAATGAAGACTGAAATAGCAGCAGATATAAATGAAGATTCGTCGATGTAGTTTAAAACATGATAGAAGAGAAATGAAGTGAAAAAAAAATAAATTATCTCGTATTTAAGGAAGATATTCAGTTTTTTGTGTAATAAATAACTCCTGATGAGAAAATAATTATTTAAAAAAACAAGTAAATAAATAAAAACTACACCCAAAGTTTCTTGAACAAAATTCACTTTCTCTTTCGCTGCATTTGGAGGTGCGAAATAGTAGTCGGCATAAAGTATCGTGTAAAGTAAAAAAAGCGAAAAAATGTTCCGGAAGTAAACATTTTCATAGCGTAAAAAAGACTTCATAAATAGCTTTAACTTATTGAAATACAAAGCTAATTATTATTTTGATTGTACTTATTGTTTTACACAAACGCCGTTTATGTAATTTGAATGCGCTTCAGATAAATAATTGCAAGTAAAGCGAGAGACTCTGATATTTTTGGTCAAAAAATAGATTATGATACGCTTTGTTTTTACTTTAATTGTCCTTTTAGTTTCTGTTATTGGGATGAACGCTCAAAATCAGAACCCATTCTTGAGAAAGCCTGATTTAAAATTGATTGGTGCTAAAGCCATTGAGCTTTCTAAAGCAAAGTCATTAAAAAAATTAAAAAAAACAACTGCAACAGTTAGTAATTCTATTAACAATACTGTTTTAGATTATACTCAGATTCCTGCTGATGCTAGAGTCCCCGGTCAATTTGAAGAAAGCCAAGCCGTTGCTATTACTTGGCAGTATGGTTATAGTCCTGATTTTAGTTTGGGTGATCCTGCATCGGATACTACCCCTAACGCATTTGGAAAAATTGGTTGTGATTTAGCAGATGCCATTCAACAAAATGCAAAAGTTATCATTAGAGTTAATGCAGCTCAAGACTCAACAACGGTCAAAAACATAATGATTGCACGTGGTACCCCTTTAACAAATTACGCTTTCTATGTACATCCTATTGATAGTTTTTGGGATAGGGATTCTGGACCTATTTCGTTTTACTACGGAAGTCAGGATAACATAGGTATGATTGATAATGACTATTACACACTTGCCGCAATTGACGATGGCAATGGTAATGTGGAAACAGATTTTACATTAATTAATGAAGGAGGTCGTATTAATGACGACTTAATTCCCGTAGCGCTAAGTAACAAACTGGGTTATCAATTATACAAATCTCCACTTAACGATGAAGGGGGAAATATCATCTCAGATGGTTTAGGACGGTTTATTGGAAGTGATGGAACTCGAGCGTCTAACACTACAATTTATCCCGGCAGTATTCTAGGGTTAGACCCTAATTATTCCTTTTATAACAATTATCCTATACTGACACAGACAGAGTTTACCAACTTATATTTAAACACATTTAGAATAACCAATCATGTCGAAACAGAGGCATTTACCTGTGATGGGGGCACAGGTCATATAGATATTTATGCCAAGTTAGTAGATGAAAACAACTTTATACTTGCTGATTACACTCAAGCAATTGATCATACGGATTATGTAAAATGGAATAACAATTTAACATTGCTACAAAATTTAGTCGACAGTAATGGCAAGCCCTATACTTTTAAATTGGTGCCAATGCCACTTGACAATGGAAATGTTCAAACAAGTTGTATCACAGAAGATCAAAGAAACTATGTCAACGGAATTATTGTAAATAAAAGTTATATCATGCCGATCAATAGTGATCCGGCAAATCCATCACCTTCAGATGCGGCTGCTATAACCGAATTTCAAAACGCAATGCCAGGCTATACTATCCAACCAATAGATACCAGTGCAATGTTTGGGACTGGTGGTTTACTGCATTGTATTACTATGCAAATTCCAGCAGAAAACCCCATATTTATTCGTCATAATGCGATTACGGGGACTCAGCCTCTTCAATCATTTACCATAAATGCTTTTATTAAAAACAAAAGTGGCTTAGCTTCACAATTCGTTTATTATCGAAAAAATCCTTCTTCCAATTGGATTGCAGTACCAATGTCATTAACTGCTGGGAATAACTACACAGCTACTATACCCATGACAGACCTTTTAAGCGGGGATGTAATTGAATATTTTATCGAAGCAACAAGTAACAACGGTAAAACGATAGCCAAACCACTTGTAGCCCATGAAGGTGGTTTCTACAAGTTTACTATAGACTCGAGTTTGGGTCAAAATACTTTTGATTTACAAACCAATTTCGCCATGGGACTATACCCAAATCCCTCGAATGGAAGTTTTACGTTGCCAATTTCAACTGATGATAATAAAAAAGTAAGTATTGAGATATATGATGTATTAGGCAGAAATGTTTATTCTGAAACCTTTGAAAAAGATAGCGGATTACTTTTAAAAAATCTACAATTATCCAATGAAGCTGGAATTTATCTCGTAAAAACTACGATTGATGGTGTTTTAGTAAAAACACAAAGACTGATAAAAAATTAGATTGTCATTTCAATAATCTCAATGGGCCGAAGTCGTAAAAAATAAAAAGCACAGGCCTTTTTTATAAAAACGTTATCAATTTAGCTTCAGTTAGCCCTATAATTTAATCCGCAAAATGTTTATAAAACATCTCAAAAAAATAGTCTTACTTCTCATCTTTTGGGTATCTAACAGCGCCCTTGCACAAGAAAAATTCACCCTTAGTGGTGTGATAACCGACAAATCCAATAAAGAAACACTTATTGGTGTAAACTTATACATTGTTGAATCTAAAACAGGTATTTCGACCAATGAATATGGTTTTTATTCGATAACGCTTCCCAAAGGAGAATACACAATAGTTGTGAGCTACATGGGGTATCAAGAAATAAAAGAAAAAGTAAATCTTATACAAAACATTACTTTGAATATCTCATTGAATGATACTTCACAAGAACTCAATGAAGTTGTTATAACCTCAAATAAAAAAAAGTCGGAGATACGAAAGCCTGAAATGAGTGTGGCAAAGATTTCTATTCAAACAGTTAAACAAATGCCTGTCGTACTCGGTGAAGTTGATATTTTGAAATCCATTACTACACTACCCGGTATTACAAATGCCGGCGAAGGACAGTCGGGTTTCAATGTTCGAGGAGGTAGTGCCGACCAAAACCTCATATTGTTGGATGAAGCTACTATTTATAATACCTCGCATTTATTCGGTTTTTTCTCTGTTTTTAATGCCGATGCGATAAAAGATTTAAAGATTTACAAAGGAGGTATCCCTTCAAAGTATGGCGGTAGACTTTCATCGGTCTTGGATGTCTATCAAAAGGAAGGGAACAAAAATGATTTTCACATGAGTGGTGGCATTGGTTTAATTTCCAGTAGACTGCTCGCGGAAGGACCAATAAACAAAGGAAAAGGATCGTTTCTGATTGCAGGTAGAGGTTCTTACGCACATCTTTTTTTAAAATTAGCCAACAGTAAAAACTCAGCTTACTTTTATGATATCAATGGAAAGTTTAGTTATAAGTTAAATGAAAAGAATAGCTTATTCTTATCGGGATATTACGGTTTTGACCTATTTGATCTTGGTGGGAGTTTTGAAAACACGTATGGAAATACAACCGCTAATTTAAGATGGAATCACCTGTTTAACAGTGATTTGTTTTCTAATTTATCAATAATCTATAGCAATTACTTTTATGGCTTAGATATAAATTCTATTGGATTACAATGGGATAGCTCCATTCAAAACATTAATGTAAAATACGATTTTAAACATTACCTATCCGATAAATTCAAGCTTGGATATGGGGTAAATGCTCAATACTATAATTTTAATCCGGGAAAAGTTACGCCTTCCAGTGAAACTTCCAGTATCAATGAAAGGCAATTGGACAAGAAGTATGCATTTGAACCTGCATTATATCTAGACATCGAACAAAAGTTAAGCAACAATCTAACTCTTAATTATGGCCTTAGATATAGTTTATTTTACAGATTGGGTGCTCAAACATTAAATGTATATGCAAATAATCAAGCCGTCGTGTGGAATAATCTGTTTAAAATATATGAAAAAGCGGATCCGATTGGTACGAGAGCCTATAGCACCAATGAAGTAATAGCAAGTTTCAACAATCTAGAACCGCGTTTCTCAATGTCGTATGCATTAAACGATAACCAGTCACTTAAATTTAGTTACAATCGAATGGCGCAATACCTTCATCTGATTTCAAACACTCAATCTCCTACTCCACTCGACGTATGGGCACCTAGTGATAATTTTTTAAAACCACAAACTTTAGATCAATGGGCTGTAGGCTTTTTCAAAAACCTT
>JAIXTU010000158.1 GCA_027483785.1 Flavobacterium sp. | reverse complement strand
TTGTACAGCAGCAAGTCAACGAATTTGGATAAATCGAGATATTTCCAAATAATCATATTCGGGTCGGATGTCAGCGCAATTTCAGCATTTTCAACAAACATTCAATGGTTATTTATTGATTGCTAAAGTTATGTCTTATCGTTCAAACGATTGCATGTTCACTAACTTAAAATACGTTCCTTTTTCCGCAAGTAAACTGTCGTGTGTGCCTTGCTCCACAATTTCACCTTGGTTCAAAACTACAATCAAATCGGCGTTTTGGATGGTCGATAAACGGTGCGCAATGACAATCGACGTTCGGTTTTGCATCATATTTTCCAAAGCCACTTGCACGAATTTTTCACTTTCGGTATCTAAAGCTGAGGTCGCTTCATCCAAAATCATAATCGGTGGATTTTTCAAAACCGCTCGTGCAATCGATAAACGCTGTTTCTGACCACCCGATAACTTATTACCACTGTCGCCAATATTTGTTTCAACACCATTGGGCAGAAGTCGTATGAATTCGGTAGCGTTTGCAATATCCAAAGCGGCTTGCAATTCTTTGTCGGTGGCGTCGGGTTTTCCCAACAGCAAATTTTCTCGAATACTGGCATTAAACAAAATACTGTCTTGCGTAACCATTCCAACCAAATTGCGCAACGACTCTAAAGTCATTTTCTTTATTGGTGTTCCGTCTATGGCAATGCTACCTTGTTGTACGTCGTAAAAACGTGTGAGTAAATTGGCAATCGTCGATTTTCCAGAACCACTTTGTCCAACTAAGGCAACGGTTTTTCCTTTTGGGATTTCGAGCGAAAAGTTCTTTAAAACGGCATCATCTTCGTAAGCAAAAGTAACTTTCTCTAATCGAACCGAGGTTTCAAAATTCGTTTTTACTACACTGTCTTTTTCATCGACAATCGGATTTTCGGTTTCCAAGATATCTAATATCCGATCGGCAGCGGCATTTCCGCGTTTCACTGCATAACTCGCTTTAGAAATGGCTTTTGCCGGCGTTAGAATATTATATGCCAAACCCATATAGGCAATAAATTGCGCGCCTTGTAACGATTGCTCAATCAAAACCATGTGCCCACCGTACCACAATAATACCGCAATGGTTACAATTCCCATAAACTCGCTAACAGGCGATGCTAAATTTTGTCGGTGCGAAATTGCATTGGACAAATGAAAGTACTTATTAGTAGATTTTTTAAAGGTGTTAATGAATCGCTTTTCAGCATTAAAACTCTTAACTACTTTCAATCCGCCTAAAGTTTCTTCGATAGTGGACAGAAAAATGCCTTGTTCAACTTGTGCGCGGCCCGATTGCTTTTTAAGTTGCTTTCCGATAAGGCTGATCACATAGCCCGAAATGGGAATAAAGATGAAAACAAAAAGCGTTAATTTCACACTGATCCCAAACATCATTAAGATGGTAAAAATGATTGTAAGAGGTTCTTTTACAGCCATTTCTAATATAATCAGATACGAATTTTGAACTTCGTTTACATCGTTCGAAATACGAGCAATTACATCTCCTTTTCGTTTTTCTGAGAAATACGACAACGGTAACTCGACGATTTTCTGGTACATAGCGTTCCGAATGTCTTGTAAAAGTCCGTTTCTCAAAAAAGTAATGAAAAACATAGCGAAATAGTCTGAAAGGTTTTTCAGCAAAAAAATGCTGATAATCCCTGCAATCATTACTGCTAATGTTCGCTCTTCACCGTACGTGTCGGTCGTATGCGTAATATAGTAACTCAAGCTGTCTTGCAAATACGACTTTATTTCGTAAATACCAGTATAAATGGGTTTGTCTCGGAGTTGTTTGGTTTGATCGAACAAAACCTGCAACATAGGGATGAGTGCTACGAACGACAGCGTGCTGAATAATGCGTACAGCACATTGAAAAAGACGTTCAGAAAAGCAAACCGCTTGTACGGCAACGCATAAGGCAAAAGCCTTTTAAAATTGCTCATTAGTTAAGGTTTAAATCGGTCACGATAGCTGCTACGTGCTCTTTACATTCCAATTTTGCAGCTTGTAATTCTTCATGAGTTTCTACCGATTCGGTAACACTTACGTAGAACTTGATTTTAGGTTCTGTTCCGCTCGGACGCATAGCAATCTTGGAACCGTCGGCTAAATAGAAGATGAGAACGTCTGATTTCGGTAGATCCAGTTCCTCTTCACGATTTACGGTGAGGTCGACACATTTTGATGTCAAATAATCTTCAATCATAACAACAGCTTGTCCGGCGATAGAGCGCGGCGGATCGTTCCGGAATCCAGTCATCATCGCTTGGATTTCCGCTAAACCATCGATGCCTTTTTTGGTTAAGCTGATTAATGTTTCATGGAAATATCCGAGATCTACGTACAAGTTTTGCAGCTCGTTATACACCGAACTGCCGCTTGCTTTTGCGTAAGTAGCTAGTTCGCATGCTAATAGCGTTGAGGCTACGGCGTCTTTATCGCGTACGTTATCGCCAACCATGTAACCAAAACTCTCTTCACCACCACCGATAAACTCGAGTTCCGGATGATCTTTGATCATTTTTGCAATCCACTTAAATCCGGTTAATCCTACCATGCATCGCACGTCGTATGATTCTGCTAAAGCGTGCATCATCGGTGTAGAAACAATGGTACTTCCAACAAATTGTTTTCCGTTAAGGCGTTTTTCCGACTGCCATTTTTCCAACAAGAGTGCAGTTAGTAAAATCATTAACTGGTTTCCGTTCAACAATTCCATTTTACCCTCGTTATTTCGAACAGCCACACCCAAACGATCGCAATCTGGATCGGTACCAATTACAATATCGGCATCTACTTTTTCGGCTAAAGCCAAAGCCAAAGTCAAAGCTTCAGGTTCTTCCGGATTAGGCGAAATAACCGTGGGGAAGTTTCCGTCTGGTGTTTTTTGCTCCTCAACAATATGCACTTGCGAATACCCCGCTTTTTTTAAGGTTTCTGGAACTACTGTAATCGATGTTCCGTGAAGCGAAGTAAAAACGATTTTCAAGTCGTCTCGAGCGCCTGCTTTTTGTAATATCGTAGCGTTTTGAATGGTACTTTTGATAAATTCTTGGTCTATTTCTGCGCCAATTTTTGTAATGTGCTCTGGCTTAGGTTCAAACCGAATATCTTGATACTGTAACGCTTCAATTACTGAAATCAGCTCTTTATCTTGCGGCGGAACCAACTGACCACCGTCGTTCCAGTACACTTTATATCCGTTGTATTCCGGCGGATTGTGCGATGCGGTAAGCACGATACCTGCCTGACATTGCAATTTTCGTACTGCAAAACTCAATTCCGGAGTAGGCCGAAGCGATTCGAACAAATACACTTTTATATCGTTTGCCGAAAATACATTAGCAACAACCTGTGCCAGTGTGTCGCTGTTGTGTCGGCAGTCGAACGCAATGGCTA
>JAIXTU010000403.1 GCA_027483785.1 Flavobacterium sp. | reverse complement strand
GGTGTATACAAGCTTCCTGTAGATTTACGGGCACTTTTCTCGGTATCAGGGTCTATTTCTGCCAAAAGATTTTCGAAGATAGTTCCCAACATTTCGGGGTCGATACTTACTTCAAAATCGTTAATGCTGTTTTCGTCGATGGTAAAATTGTATTGCTCTAAGGTCTCTAAAAAAGATAAAAACCAACTGTTGGGAATTTCTAATGCAGGATTTACTTGATGAATACCGTTGCTTTCGTTTTTGGGAAAAAAGTCGCCGTTTTGTGCCTCAAAGAGTCCGCCGTTTAAAAATGGAACTAGTTCGTGGTTGTTGGGCAATACGTAGGGTTTCCTGTCTTCGTGTTTTTTATTTAAAACCAAAAAGAATAATTTTTCGAGAATGGTATGGTAGTAATTGTTTCGATTTTCATTAATTGTCGCTACCATTTTGGAAGAAAGCCACTCATCGGGTATTAAAGGCAAACCATTGTCCGATTTTTTATTTTTTAGGAACCAACAAAAAATGGTCCTTCCAATTAATCGCACTGCAAATTCTTGATATTCTTTCCTGTAATCGACAATTGGGCACGACGGAAGTACTAAGCAAGACTGGAAAACCTTTTCTTTATTTTGGATGCTTACTTTGCCACCAATGAGGCTATAAAAAGCGGTTGCAATTTCTTCGTAGAATTTTTTATTTAGTTTTTCAACACTAAAGGCTTCTTGTATTTCCTCTAATGAGTTAAAACTGCAACCGTTAATTCTGTTGCTGAATGTTTTGTTGGTTTTAGTAGGGTCAACGAAATAAGTGTAGCGTTTCCAGTTGGAAAATTTTTGGTTTTTGTTGCCGTAATTTCGCCGAATAAACGAAAAGCGGAAACAATTGTTTTCGTCGTAAAAAACAAAAATAGCTCCGTCTTTAAAATCTGCCGACAAAGCTTTTTTAGCAATTTCAAATTGCCTTTTCTTTGAAGAACGTTCTGATAATATTCCATGATATTGACAGGTAAATATAAGCAAATCAGAACCTTCGTTAAAGCTGGCTTCTCCTATTTTTTCTAGTCGGGAAAATCGCTGGAAATCGTTTTCGGACAATAGGTGGCTTAGATCATCTGAAATCTTTCGAAAAGACGAGATTTTGCTAAAAAAGAAATCAGTAACTAACTGAACAGAAAAGTTTTGAATGAAAGGAATCGTCACGTCTGAATTGTTTAAATGTTATATTAAAACGTTTCGAATATAAGACAATCTGAACAGAAATTTTTTAGAAAAGTGAAATGTGCTGATTATGTAGTTTTAAAGATACGATATAACGCGCTGGCTCACAATTATAAAACAGTAAAAGTGATGTAGTTGTTCTGAAAATCGTCATGAAGTAATGCTAAAATTTATTGTTGAGCCCAATTGAAAAGCTTTGTAACACCAATAAAAAGTATATTGTTTAGTAGAATAATTATAAAGAAAAGTACAGCGGTTTTGAGTTTGTGCCTTCAAAAAACACACTTATTTCTTTCTGATTGCATAGAGAGCTTAATTTTTAAAATCTTAAGTTAAGCTTTAAATTTAAAATGATTTCTGATACCGCATTTTAAGTTTAGTTCGAAAACAAAAGACTTTATTCCCCGGTAACGTTCCCCCGGCCCCGATTGCAGTGGAAATAAAGCCAAAGTGGTGGCGTGTGCGGGCGTTTTTGGCGCGGCGACCAGCGGAAGCCCCGCCAAAAGCTGCCCAAACCGCCAACGCGAAGGTTTTATTGCAACGAAAAGCGGGATTAGCCGCCTAAAAACAAAAAAAGAAAAATCAGTGCGGCGTGTGGTTAACTTGTTAGCGACAGTTGGGTTGCTGCATGACCAGTAACTCGAGATTGCTGGGCGATAGATACGGAATGCCAAATCCGAGGCCTTTTAAAATAAACCAAACTCCGAGAACGGCAATGAATATCGGAATTAACGAAGTGGCGCGGCGCATTAATAAACTAGCGGAAGAAAGTAGTAATGTTGTGGCGCTCATCAACGGCATGGTTCCTAAACCAAACAAGAGCATATACGCCATGCTGTTGAGCACGTTTCCGGTGGCTAAAGCGCCAAATAAGGCCATGTAAATCATGCCACACGGTAGAAATCCGTTTAAAAGCCCGACGGAAAACGCTTTGATAAACGGGTGTTTCGAAAAATACGGCAACACACGCGCCCGTAATTGCTGAAAGCCTTTCATGCTTAGTGCCGCTCCGAAAAAGGCTACAAATCGTTTTTCGCTAAGTAACACGTAAAGCAACATTAAAATGCCTACCGAAACGGCCATTTGCTGCTGCCATTTTCCGACGCCGATACTCTTGCCAATTAAACCAAAAAGCAAACCCATTAAAACGTATGTGATTGTTTTGCCTAATAAATACGTGATTAAGCGAGAAATACGTTCGCGTTCGGTTGTGGGTTGCCCAACAGCAAACCAACTTAATGGGCCGCACATGCCCACGCAATGCAAGGATGAAATGAGTCCGAGTATAAAAGCGGTTGCCAACATTTTACTTGAGGTAAAGTTCTTTTTTAATGCGCAGTTGCTTTCCGTTTTGTTGCCATTCGAGTGTGATGTACCACAAACCCGCTTGCAGTTTTCCGCGTGGAATAACCAAAGGTTCGCCGGCTTTCAGCTGAATCGGTATGGTAAAATCGGCTTTTTGGCTCGACGGTCTGAGGAACGACGCAGTTCCGCTGATGTTCTCTGATTTGGTGTGAAAATCGATTTCCAACGAAACGTTTGTTTGCCGAAAAATGGGTTCTTCGGCTGCTGAAACCGCCGATTCTTCCTGGAATTGCTTGTTGATTTTCTTTTCTTGTCGGTAGTAATCTTCGAGCATTAACTCGTGATCGTACTTGCTGTCGATTTGCACTTTAACCACAAAGTATAAAATAAAAGCAATAAAGCAGGCAAATGCTATGACGACGTATCTTGACCAATTGTTTTTCATGATTTTGTATTTTAAAAGTAATCTCGTGGGCCTAGAAATTCGGTGCTGGCTTCTTCAATTTTTTTGCCATTGGCCCAAACTTCAATATCCAAATGAGTTTTTTCGCCTTTGAGTTCGTTTGCGGGAATACTGATGAAGAAGGTTCCTTTAGTGAGCGTTTCGCTGTTTACCTGAAAATTGTTTCCGCCGACGCGTTTGATGACTGCATGAGGAAAGTTGGTTCGAATTTCGGCTTTTGAAAAATCGTGTGTGGTTTTGTTTACAATTTTGTAGGTAAAGATGTTTTGAATGTTCGTGCCGTCGTGCTGAAAGAGTTGTCCGGGTAAGCGCAGTACGGTTGCTTCGACATCGTTTCGCAGGCTGAGCGTAATTCCTAAAATAACAAATAGTATGGCGAGAACGGCCGCATATCCTTTCATTCGAAGTGTAAAAACGAACGGTTTTTTGTTTGCAATTTCGTCTTCGCTGGCGTAGCGAATTAATCCGGTAGGCAAACCAACTTGTTTCATTAGGGTATCGCATTCTTCGATACAAGCGGTGCAATTGGTGCATTCGAGTTGTACGCCGTTTCGGATGTCGATTCCGGTCGGACAAACAAAAACGCATTGTTTGCAGTCGATACAATCGCCTTTACCGGTTGTGGTGCGATCTTCTTTTTTAATCCATTTGGAACGACCGATTTCCTTTTCGCCGCGTTCGTGATCGTACATGACGTTTATGGTTTTATCGTCTACCAACACGCCTTGCATTCTGCCGTATGGGCAAACAATGAGACACACTTGTTCGCGAAACCACATGTAAATAAAGTAAAATACAGCGGTGAAAATGAGCAGCGAAATAAACGTTCCGAGGTTTTCGGCAGGTCCGGTTTCAACTAGTTTATACAATTCGTTGCTGCCGATGAGGTAGGCGAGGAAAACGTTGGCAATCCAGAAGGAAATCACGGCAAAGAGAAACCATTTGAGCAGGCGTTTTCGGATTTTTTCGGCTGTCCACGGCATTTTGTCCAAGTGCATTTGCGCGGTTCGGTCGCCGTCGATCCAGAACTCGATACGTCGGAACAGCATTTCCATGAAAATGGTTTGCGGACAAAACCAGCCGCAGAAAATACGTCCGAACGCTACGGTAAATAGCGCTAGTCCAACTACGCCAATAATCATCACCAAAACGAAAATGTGAAAGTCTTGCGGCCAGAACGGGAATCCGAATAAGGAGAATCGGCGTTCAAGGACGTTGAACATCAGAAATTGCTGTCCGTTTACATGAATGAAAGGCGCGCTAAAGAGAAACGCAAGCAGTAAGTAGCTCAGTGCTTTGCGTCGGTTGTACCATTTTCCTTTCGGAATTTTGGGATAAATCCAAGCGCGTTTTCCGGCCTCATTTACTGTTGAAATGGCGTCTCTAAAGCTTTCGTCTTTGTGATGTGTTTCCACTATTTTTGATTTATGGATTTAAAGCGGCGACTTTTGTATCGGCTGCTCCTGCTTCTTCATATACTTTAGCTTCAGGTTCGGCTGCTTTGGCATCTTTCGGATTTGAGCCTTGTAAAGACAAAACATAGCTCGCTACTTTTTGGATTTCGGTAGGTTTTATCACGGCTTTCCATGCAACCATGCCCTTGCCGTCGCGTCCGCCTTCCATCACCGTGTTGAAAACGTTTTTAATGCCTCCGCCGAGAATCCAATAGTTGTCGGTTAAATTCGGACCGATTTGTCCGCCGGCGTCGGCTCTATGGCAAGCCACGCAATTGGTTTGATATAATGCTTTTCCTTCGGCTAAATCTTTGGCTTCGGTAAGTAAGGTAACTTTTTCTTTATCCATTAAGTCGGGCGCGGTTTTCAAGTATTCTTCCACTTCTTTTTGTGCGATAGCCATTTCGGTGTTAAATTCTTGGGTTTGGGTATAATCGCCAACTACATGAAAACGAACTATATAAATGAGACCGAAAACAATGGTAATGTAAAAAGAGTACACCCACCACGGTGGAAGTTCGTTGTCGAGTTCTTTAATCCCATCGTAGTTGTGATCGAGCATTAACTCGCCTTCGTTTGCAATGGGTTTAGATTTGGTTAGCCAACGCATTATTTTCTTAAAAAAGGGCTGTTGGGTTAGTGGAAGTGCTTCAAGGGCATCGATTTTGGCACGTTCTTCCGGACTTAACATCAAGTATTTTATGGTGTTCAATGACTTGAATAGCATTTCTATACACAATAAAATGACGAAGAAAACAAGCAGCGATAGCGTTACCATCGGGAATTTTATAAAGGCAGGCATGCTTCCTGTGTCGAGCATGTATTCGGTACCGCCAACAGCTAATCCAAAAAAGAAGCTGATTCTTAAAATGGGTATGATAGATTTATTCATTTTGAGAAGATTTTGTTATTCGTGTAAGGGAAGTGATTCTAGATTTTTCAAAGAATCTTTCGAATAGGTGTACACCCAGAAAAACAATCCGACAAAGAAGCCGAAGAAAAGGAGCAGTGAAATGATGGGATAGATTTCGATACCATCAATGTTTTCCATATTTTGTTTTACAAACTTGAGCATGGCTTTATTTTTTAATTTTAATATCAGTTCCGAGTCTTTGTAAATAGGCAATTAGGGCAACGATTTCGCGGTCGCGCATGTCAACAAATGCTTCTTTGTTTGCCATAGCACGTTTTTTACTTGTTTCGTATGCTTTCACAAAATCGGGATCGTTGTATAAGTTGTTTTCGATTTTCTCCGACTGTGCTTTAATACTTTCGTTAGCTTCTGCAATATCTTTTGAGCTGTACGGAACGCCTAAGGTTTGCATGGCTAACATTTTAGCTTCAATATTGGAATAATCGGCTTTTTTATTTTTGAAAAGCCACTGATACGCCGGCATGATCGAGCCAGGTGAGGTACTTTGCGGATTGTACAAATGATTGAAATGCCAGTTGTCGTTGTATTTTCCGCCGATG
>JAIXTU010000204.1 GCA_027483785.1 Flavobacterium sp. | reverse complement strand
GCAGATCAAATGCTCGAATACATCCCACTCGCTCAAGCCACCGTTTCTCAACATCTAGAACAATTACAGCGATCAGGAATCATCTATGGCAAAACACGCCGAAATAAAATAGTTTATTCACTTAACTTCACACCCTACAAAAACACTCGACGCTCATATCAGCGCATCGCTGAAAGTGGTTTTTGAGTCAGAATCAAGCTTCGACAGATAAAAGAGGAACACATAATGATTAGGTGAATACAATCGACTTTAAAGTTTTCACCATCTCAATTACCGTCTTTAAATCAGAAAATGTACTTTTACACGCCCAAAAAAACGTTTTCGTAACGGGTCTGTATTTACTAAAAATCGCATGAAAGAGCTACTCAAAAAATTCGAGAATAAAGAACCTGAAATTGTATTCCACTGGAAAGACCCCGAAACCGAAGCCGAAGGTTGGACCGTAATCAACTCATTACGAGGAGGTGCTGCCGGCGGTGGAACCCGAATGCGAAAAGGACTCGATATGAACGAAGTACTCTCGCTTGCCAAAACTATGGAAGTAAAATTCTCAGTATCAGGCCCAGCAATCGGTGGTGCTAAATCGGGAATTAACTTCGATCCAGCCGATCCGCGCAAACAAGGCGTGCTCCAACGTTGGTACAAGGCTGTAGCGCCGCTACTCAAAAGCTATTACGGAACGGGTGGCGATCTCAACGTAGACGAAATTCACGAGGTGATACCCATGACCGAAGATTGCGGCGTGTGGCATCCGCAAGAAGGTGTTTTCAACGGACATTTCAAGCCTACCGAAGCCGATAAAATTAACCGCATCGGACAATTGCGTCAAGGTGTCGTTAAAGTGATCGAAGACGCACAATTTACACCCGATGTCTTCCGAAAATACACTGTTGCCGATATGATTACAGGCTACGGAGTGGCGCAGGCCGTAAAACATTTTTACGAACTTTCGGGCGAGTCGGTTGGCAACAAACGCGCCATCGTTCAAGGCTTTGGAAACGTGGGCTCGGCAGCGGCTTTCTACCTTGCGCAAATGGGCGCTTCAGTCGTCGGAATCATCGATCGCAACGGTGGCGTAATCAACGAAAACGGCTTCTCTTTCGAAGAAATTACGCAATTTTTCCTCAATAAAAACGGAAATCAGCTCGTAGCCGATAACATGCTCTCGTTCGAAGAAATCAATGCCAAAATATGGACGGTTGGTGCCGAGATTTTCGCTCCTTGTGCCGCGTCACGACTCATCACACAAGAACAAATCAATCATCTTATTACAAGCGGCTTAGAAGTGGTTTCTTGTGGTGCCAATGTGCCGTTTGCCGACAAAGAAATTTTCTTCGGCCCGATTATGGAGAACGTCGACAGTCGCATCTCGCTCATCCCCGATTTCATCAGCAATTGCGGCATGGCGCGCGTATTCGCCTACTTCATGGAGCGTCGCGTTGCCATGACCGACACAGCAATCTTCAACGACACCTCAAACATCATCAAAACAGCCATAGCCAACATAAAAGCTGAAAATGCAGGAAAAACAGGCATTAGCGCTACCGCGTTTGAAATTGCTTTAAGACAATTGATTTAGATTTTTTGGGCAGCATTTCCGGCTTTCGGCTTTATCTTTTTGTTCTGCTTCGCGCCACAAAAAGGATATCGCCTCTATCCGGGCTGCGGCAATCGTTACCAAAATGAATTTTACAATTTATTTTTGGTATTTTCGTTATCCATAAAACGCTTCGGGCATGACCACCAACGAATACAATCACAATAAAGAATCCTTTATCGCAACAACAGTGCTTTTTGCATTGCTTTTGCTTGGTTTGTATTTCTTTAAATTCAGCGATACCACTAACCTACTCGAGTTCGAAGGCGGTGGCGGTGGTGGCGACGTTGCCGTAAACTTCGGCGATAGTGAATTTGGACGCGGCGACAATTACGATGCTGTTGATCTTTCTGCAGCAGCGCCTCAACCCAAAGCCACCGAAGTACAAGAGGAAGAAATTATTGCCACCGAAGACGACGCTGCCGATGTTCCGGCGGTAACTTCAAGTGCAAAACCCAAAGAGAAAGAAAAAGAAAAACCTAAAGAAAAAGTGGTTGAGCCTGTAAAATCAAAACCCAACCAAGCTGCCAACGACGCAATGGCAAGTTTACTCGGCGGTAAAGGAAAAAGCGGCGACGGCAACGACAAACAAGGCGGAAACAAAGGAAAACAAAACGGCGATCCGAATGCGTCTGGCTACTACGGCGGTGGCGGTTCGGGAACGGGATCGGGCGGCGGAAACGGCAGCGGACAAGGTGTTGGTAGCGGTTCCGGCTACGGATCGGGCTCTGGAAATGGTCGTGGAAGCGGCGTAGGAAATTACACACTCGCCGGTCGGAAAGCTCTTTCCATTCCAAACCCCAATTATACATGCAACGAAGAAGGAACAGTAGTTTGTGAAATAACCGTCGACAATTCAGGTAAAGTAATTGGTGTGGTTGCGGGAATTCGAGGCAGTACAAACGTGGCAAAGTGTTTGCTCGACCAAGCAAAAGCCGCCGCTCAAAATGCACGCTTCGATGCTAAAGATGATGCACCAGGAAAGCAAGTCGGAAAAATCGTTTACAACTTCAAACTCAACTAAGTGACCTATTCGGAAGCGGTACAATGGCTGTTTTCCCAACTGCCCATGTTTCAACGCATTGGCGCAGCTGCTTACAAAGCCAATCTCGACAATATTCTGGCTTTTGCCAAACACCTCAATCATCCCGAACAAAAACTTAAATGCATTCATATTGCAGGTACAAACGGCAAAGGCAGTACTTCGAATATGACCGCTGCCATCCTGCAACAACACGGATTTAAAGTAGGCTTATACACTTCGCCACACTTAAAAGATTACCGCGAACGCATTCGCATCAATGGCGCAATGATACCGGAAGAAGAAGTGGTCGCATTCGTCGAGCAAAACAAAGCATTCATGGAAAAGCAGCAACTAAGCTTTTTCGAAATGACCGTGGGTTTAGCATTCGATTACTTCGCCAAACAAAATGTAGATTATGCCGTGATTGAAGTAGGTATGGGCGGCCGATTAGATGCCACCAATATCATCACACCACTGATTACTGCCATTACAAACATCAGTTTCGATCATACGCAGTTTCTGGGCGATACACTTGAAAAAATTGCCATCGAAAAGGCTGGAATCATCAAAAACAACACGCCTTTATTCGTTGGACGAAAACAAATAGAGACGGAAGAAGCGTTTGAGAAAATGGCTACAAACCGTCAAGCAAAAATTCACTATGTGAAAAGCGATACGGTTTCGAAATACAAATTACAGCTGCAAGGAAATTACCAACTTGAAAATGCGGCATTGGCATTAGCAATCTGTAAAGAAGTGGGTCATATCGAGCATTTCGAATTGAAGGAGCAGGAAATCGCAACTGCATTTGCACACGTTCAAGAAATCACGGGATTTCAAGGTCGATGGCAAATTCTCGCACAGAACCCACTAACCATAGCCGATACGGCTCACAATTCCGACGGTTTGCAACGAACGCTAAATCAAGTTCAGCAACAAACCTACGAGAGACTGCACATTGTTCTTGGAGTTGTTTCCGACAAAGATCTAGCATCGATTTTACCCCTTTTCCCGCAATCGGCTACCTACTATTTCGCCAAACCCGACATACCACGTGGTTTGGATGCAACCGAATTACAAAAAGCAGCCGAAAGCTTCGATTTAAACGGTAAAATTTATGCGTCGGTAACGGAGGCTTATGCCGCTGCAAAACAACAAAGTAGCGCAGAAGATCTGATTTTTATCGGCGGAAGCACTTTTGTAGTTGCTGAAATTTTATAGAAATACGCAATTTTTATTTGCAGAATTGAAATCTTAGCCTATATTTGCACTCGCAAAAGCGTTAAGGCGCTGCCGCAACATACGGGCGATTAGCTCAGCTGGTTCAGAGCACCTCGTTTACACCGAGGGGGTCGGGGGTTCG
>JAIXTU010000071.1 GCA_027483785.1 Flavobacterium sp. | reverse complement strand
GTTGGGAAGTCTACGTACCGTTGGTGTCAGAGCTTGTCGAAGGTAGTTTTGAATTTCTTTTTTATTTGGGCAGCATTTCCGGCTTTCGGCTGTATCTTTTCGCTCTGCTTCGCGCCGCAAAAAGGATGCCGCCTCTATCCGGGCTGCGAAAATCGTTACCACTAAATTGAGTACTGATTTTGATGAGTTTACCACTTAACGTATCATTCTTGGGGAAGCTAGAAGTTAGAAGTTAGACTTCGAGACGTTCACACTTTGACGTTTCATATTCCCGCCCGAACCCACAATTCGTTGGAGCCTGAGCTTGTCGAAAGCTGGTTCTTTGGGTAACGATACGTTCTGTGTTTTCTTCAGCGGTCAAATTTTCCGCAAAATTCTGTGCGTTTCGGGGTTTTCTGTGAGCTAATAATAAGGGTGCTTAAGCGTGTCGAAGGTTAATCTTTCATTTCATCACTTTTTTAGCTTTTTTAAATTCTTTCTATTTTTTCCATTCTTTTTCGGGTGAGCGATAGCAGCGACATCCTTTTTTGCGCTACGGGATTTCCACTAGTGTTTTAGCAAAAAAGATATAGCGGATAGCGCGACGGCGGCTCAGCGAAACGTTGGCGAAGCGTTATGTATAAGACGCCGGCACCCCCATATAAACTCAAAAAAAACCTTCCTAAAGCTAACTTCTTCTAAAACCGCTTTTTGATTTTTTCAATCGCAAGCGCGCTCTCGAAATTTCTTTTACTTTTGCAACATTATGGCAAAACAAGACGATTTATTTAAGAACGTTGTATCACACGCTAAGGAATACGGATTTATTTTCCCTTCGAGCGAAGTGTACGACGGCCTGAGTGCTGTGTACGATTATGCACAAAACGGCGTAGAACTTAAGAAAAACATCCGCGAATACTGGTGGGCCGCGATGGTGCAAATGCACGACAATATTGTAGGTCTCGACGCCGCAATTCTCATGCACCCAACCACCTGGAAAGCTTCCGGACACGTAGATGCGTTTAACGACCCGTTAATCGACAATAAAGACTCGAAAAAACGCTACCGTGCCGACGTGCTTATCGAAGATTACTGCGAGAAATTACAGCAAAAAGCCAACAAGGAAATCGAAAAAGCTAAAGCGCGTTTTGGCGATGCCTTCGACGAGCAAACCTTTGTAACCACCAACGCACGTGTGGTGGAATATTTGGAGAAAAAGAAAGCCATTTTACAACGCATGGCGAAATCGCTCGATGCCGGCGAACTCGACGATGTGAAAGCACTCATCGAAGAATTGGAAATTGCCGACCCAGATACCGGTTCTAAAAACTGGACGGAAGTGCGCCAATTTAACCTGATGTTTGGCACCAAATTAGGCGCTTCGGCAGAAAACGCCATGGATTTGTACTTACGCCCGGAAACGGCTCAAGGTATTTTTGTGAACTTTTTGAACGTGCAGAAATCGGGACGTATGAAAATTCCGTTTGGTATTGCTCAAACCGGAAAGGCATTTCGAAATGAAATCGTAGCACGCCAATTTATTTTCCGCATGCGCGAATTCGAGCAAATGGAAATGCAGTTTTTTGTGAAACCCGGCGACGAAATGAAATGGTACGAATACTGGAAAGAAACGCGCTTAAACTGGCACTTATCGCTTGGTTTGGGTCGGGAGAAATACCGTTTTCACGATCATGAAAAATTAGCACACTACGCCAATGCGGCAGCCGATATTGAGTTTGAATTTCCGTTCGGATTTAAAGAATTAGAAGGTATTCACTCCCGTACCGATTTCGATTTAAAAGCGCACGAACAGTACTCCGGACGCAAAATGCAGTATTTCGATGCCGAAGAAAACAAAAATTATACGCCTTATGTGGTAGAAACCTCGGTGGGTCTCGACCGTATGTTCTTGGCGGTTTTTGCCACAGCACTTACCGAAGAAACGCTGGAAGACGGTTCAACACGCACCGTTTTAAAGCTTCCGAGCGTTTTGGCACCAACCAAAGTAGCCGTTTTACCTTTGGTGAAAAAAGACGGCTTACCGGAACTCGCCAAAAGCATTTGCGACGACTTGCGTTGGGAAACCACCGTGGCGTACGACGAAAAAGACGCTGTAGGCAGACGTTACCGCCGCCAAGACGCATTAGGAACACCGTTTTGCGTAACGGTTGATCACCAAACACTCGACGACCAAACAGTTACCATCCGCCACCGCGACAGCATGCAGCAAGAACGCGTAAAAATCACGGATCTCGAGAGCATCATACACGAAGCCACGAGTTTAAAACAGTGGTTGAAGAAGTGTTTTTAAAAAACGAAACTCCGAGAAATTGGAGTTTTTTTGTGGGGTATCAAGATCAAACTACAGACTTAATCTGCATAGTTTCTGTTTTACTAAAACAAATCATTTATATCGTCTTGGAATACGAATTTCCTGTGATAATCTAGATATTCCTGACGCCCTTCAGGAAATATTCTCAAATTGTTTTTAGAATTAGGGTTAATATTTAATCTTTCCCAAGTATAAGCGGATAATAAAGTACCACAAATTAGGTCACCATTGTCCTTGAAAGTTATATAGCCTTGATCAAAAAGTTTATCATAAGTTGGAGTTAAACTTAAACCATTTAAATAATCCACAGCCTGCTCTTCCCGACCTTCCCTGATGCAAACACTGTATGGTTTTATATGGCTGGCAATCAAAAGCTTTTCATCGGATACTTTTGTAAATGGACACTGAGGCATATGATCAATGACTCTTCTTCTAAACTGCTCTGAACCTAATCTACTGATAGATTTTGTGCTTTCACGTTTTTGCTTTTGAATTATCTCAAATTCGCTTGTCGTACCAATAAGTTTCGGGTGAACAATTGACCTAAATTGGTAATCTAGTAAAATTCTAAAGTAAAAAAGTGGTTTTTGGTTTTCTTTGTTACCAATTACAGGTAGGAGCTTTAAAATTGACAAATAACTGATCTTCGGCAAAACTATTTTACGCCAAACATTCCAAATGTTATCATTAGAACGAATATAACCGCGACTTAATTTACTGTTTGCAAAATCCGATACGTCATAAATACTGAAAAATATCTTTTCTTCGGGAATTTGAGTAATACTTTCAAGATTTGACGAATAAAATTCCGAAATGTCGAATTTATATACTTGTTCTTGCTTTTGATATTCGATTCTAGCGTCGTATAAGTATTTTAGTAAGTTCGATTTGCTAAAGAAGCAAGTACCCTGTTGAATGGGAGTATATTCCCTTACATTACTGATACTTTGTCCCCAATTCTTATACTCAAAAAAATCACTTAACCTTTCTCCGCTACTATCAGTATAGCTACCAACATATTTTCTCGACTCGCCGTTTCCTTTAAAGATTTTTAGTTTGTTTTTTCTATATATAAAGCTATCTTCTGCTCTCAAATTTTGGATCGAATCAGTAACGAAGTACTCCTTACTTTCAATTTGAATCTTTTGATGGTTCTCCATGTTATTTTACAAATTTTGTAATATCCATTTGTTTAAGTATTGCAATCAGTACATCTACAACAATACTATTTCCTGCTTGTCGATACATTTGAGTGTCACTTACAACTTGCTTAAAGTCGTCGCGAAAACCCATCAATCGTAAACATTCTTTTGGAGTTAGCTTCCTTATTCTTCCTTTATGAGTTACATAATTATCTACCCCAGCTCGATGCATTTTGTGCATTGATTGTAAAAGCGGTCTAGCTACTTCTAAATCCGTTTTAATAGATGTTTTGAAAGACTTTGTGCCACTGCTTAAAACATAGTCGCGAACTTTTTCTGATAAGTAGTATTTCTCTTCAACATCGTTAATGTCAAAAATAAAATCTGTAAAATTAGCTTCGTTCCCTTGTTCAAAAATAAAATCACCGTGCCAGTTAAACTGTTGATTGGCTTTTTGACAAAGTGCAACTTCACCATTTATTTGCGTATATCGTTTATTGCGGTTTTTTGAACTAGTAACAAACTTGACGCCTTTTTCTTTTAAATAATATTTGCTATCTGTGAAGTCTTCTAAAAAATCTTGCATTTTATGTTCCAACGGAATAGGTTCAGGAAAAGTAAATCGTACGGAGTTATCCTTAAATCCAATTACGAAAATTCTTTCTCTATGTTGAGGAATGCCGTAGTTTTTTGCGTTTAAAACTTGATAAAAATATTTGTAGCCAAGTTCGTCAAACGTCGCTTTAATTGTTTCAAAAGTATTCCCTTTATCGTGATTTATCAGACCCTTCACGTTTTCAAATATGAAGACATTTGGCTGACTTTCCTTAACAACTCTTGCAAATTCATAAAACAAAGTACCGCGAGTATCATCAAATCCTTTTCTTTTACCAACCATTGAAAATGATTGACACGGACTTCCTCCTACTAATAAGTCTATCGTATCTCTATATTTTAACCCGTCAATATCGCACACGTCTTTATACCAATTACTTGCTGCGATTTCATAATTTGCGAAATAACTGCGCTTTACAAAGTCATCTATATCGCAAGCAAATTGTATTTCACTATTTAATCCAACGCGCTTTAGGGCATATTCAATTGCTCCAATGCCTGAAAACATAGTGCCGATTTTAATTTTTGCATCGGGATTTGAAAAAAGTCTATCCTGCCAATTCTTTTCGAATTCTAAAGTTTGTTGTTTAGATACACAATTTTTCAAATTTTCACTAACAATAGATAAAACCTCATCATATTGAGGATACTCTTTTAATTCCCCGACAATTTTGGTAGAATAGTGATAATTTAATAGTGTGATTTTATCTAATTGCAAAATAAAAGCTAGTCTATCGAAATGCTCTAAATTTAGACACCTCTCGTCTTTTTCAATTTTTCCGAGAGTTGAAAGGTCAATGTTAAGATGCGAAGCGACTCTATGTAAAGGGAATCCTAATTCCGTTCGCCTTTTTTTAATATACTCTCCAAAAGTTACTTTCATCTCTAACTACAATTTATTTGGGCTATTGTTGTCCAAATATCTGGAATTTGATTGTGAAAAGCAAATTAAATTAGTCAATTAATTCTTCATGTTGATGATCAAATTCGATCATTTCAAGACATACACGCTGTTTACTTAACGTCTTTGCGCAAAAAGAATCCAAGCCTCAAAATGATTGGTTGCACTAGATGCTGGGTAAATCCTTAAACTCTCTTGACTTAAAATAGGGTGATTACTTTCGAGCTTCTCTTTTCCAATTACTATTTTTCATAATCGGTGATTATTTCAATTTTGTTTTCTCGCAACAACCGATAGAAATTTTCGTAAGCTTCGGCTTTTAGTTCGTTTTCGATCACCTCAATTTCATTTTGTATTTCGGATTTGTTCTTAAATGATTTATCGCCAATCAAAATAGTTGTAATGTGCTCTTCTTCAATAGCTTTTGATAAATCGTCAATATATGCGACTCGCGAGTCCGATTGATAGTTGTCTAGAAACCAAATTAAAAATCCTTCGAAATTATGTGCCGGATCAGGAAGTTTTGCAATCTCGGCATTTCGAAAAAAATCGCCAGGATGAACGCGATATTTAAAATGAACTTGACTCATAACCATTTAATTGAGATTTGTAGCTTTTTACTAAAGAAAGAAAAATAAAGATCAAATCTTTCCCGCTTCCAATTTACTCAAAAATCGAACGCTCTGTAAATTTTTAGAAAAAAACGATTTTTCATGTTATCGCATGTTAATTTTGGGCACAAACGTTTCTCCAACCCCTCTTTTCGGTAACGATTTTGCGTTAGGGATGGCAGCGGAAATCCCGCCACGAGCGGCGGTTGCCGAGTGGCAGATTGCAGCGAACAGCCCGGCCCGCTTGACACCCTTTTCGTACGGATGCTAAGCGGGCAACGCCCAAATAACACAGCTACTCCTTAGTGCTTAAAACTTTAGGATTTCGTCGGGATCTAGAAGGGGTTCGTTGCGCAGGCGGAGCAGTACTTGAGCGCAGGCTATAACGTCTTTCTCGCAGTAGAGGATGATGCGGTCGATGTTGTTTTCGCGGTAAAAAACGTCGGCTACATCGGCGCCGGAAATGTCGTCTTTGCTGCTCGGAATGCCTAAAACAGACGTCAGTAATTTGAGCGAGGTGTAGTGCTTAAAATCGCCGAACTTCCACAACTCGAGCGTGTCGATGTGCGCGATTTCCCAAGGTTTCTTTCCAAAAAATTGCAATTTCTCGGGAAGTTTTATGCCGTTAATGAGAAAACGCCGACACAAATACGGTAAATCGAACTCCTTAATGTTGTGTCCGCAAAACACGTATTGCGCCGACTCGTAGTTCTGCGACAGGTGGTTGGCGAATTCCTTTAACAACTGTGGCTCCTCGCCGTAAAACGAGGTTACGCGAAAATTTCGAACATCGCGCCGTATGGCAAACTGCCCAAGCGAAATGCAAATGATTTTACCAAACTCGGCCCAAATGCCGGCTTTCTGGTAAAAAGCTTCTGCCGTTTCACCTTCCTTGCGTTGGTAACGGGTTTTTTCTTCGAAAAGTTCTTGGGATTCGGTATCGAGTTGCGAAAAATCGGCCGCTAACGGAACCGTCTCGATATCAATAAACAACAAATGCGATACATTAATTTTTTCTATCATGGCGTGTAAGTTTAGAGTGGTAAAGGTAGGGATTTTTAGAGTATTAAGATGGGAGTATTAAGTATTAAGACTACGATGAGTTTGCCACTTTGCGTATCGTTTTGGGGAAGCTAGAAGCTAGACTTCGCGACGTTCACCACTTTACGTATCGTTTTGGGGAAGCTAGAAGCTAGAC
>JAIXTU010000348.1 GCA_027483785.1 Flavobacterium sp. | reverse complement strand
GGATACGAAGGTTTTTATCATGTCCATCAGTTACATGGAAGCATTGAAGAAAGTGTGGTTGAACTAATTATTAGAGATCATAGCAGTAAGAAGTTTATTAAGCGTAAAGAGTTTATTCACGATTTAGCGAAGAAAATCAATAAAAAATACAAGAAGCAATTCGGTGGCGAGATTGTTAGCTGTGAAATTCGCGATCAATATTACAACATGAGAGAAAAAGTGGAACCCGTTCTTTACATCGTCGATTTGGCTGAACAAGCGATGAAAGATTTGGGAATCAAACCAATAATTAAGCCAATTCGAGGCGGAACCGACGGCTGTCGCTTATCGTACATGGGGCTTCCATGCCCCAATATATTTGCCGGTGGTCATAATTTCCATGGAAAATATGAATATGTTCCCGTAGAAAGCATGCAAAAAGCAGTAGATGTTATTGTTCGAATCGCTGAACTGACTGCTGAAACCGACTTTACCAACATCGGTCAAAAAAGTGCTAAGAAGTCGAGCAAGAAAAAGAAGTCGCTAAAATTAGTCTAAAGAGTATTTTAAAATCAGAAGAAATAAAACGGAATGTTTAATAAATTTTGAAAAGTTACTACGGTTTAAGCAGTACTTTCTTCGTTGCTATTTTTCCCACTTGAGACCTAAGAAATAAATAGAGCGTTTTTTTTACCAAACAACACATTAGCAAATAGTTATATAGCTAAAAGGGTTAAAAGATATAAAAAGCGCTCTATGATTTCGAATGAAGTTGCTACGAAAACGATAAATTTTACTTCTTAGCTTGCAAGGCTTTAGAAAGCTCCAATGAAATTGCAGAGCGTTCCATTTTTAATTTTCCTGACATAGTTTCTACAACAACAGTTGTTTCAGCTAGTTCTGCGATTTTACCATGTATACCACTTTTAGTGATAATGCGATCGCCTACTTTTAAATTGCTTTCAAATTCGCGCTCGGCTTTGGCGCGCTTCTGTTGCGGGCGAATCATTAAAAAATAAAATACGCCGATCATTAAAATATAAGGTAGAATACTTAATAGTTTGTCCATTATTTAAGTGGTTTAAGGTTTTGTAATTTAAGATTGTTTCTTGGTTTGCTTTGTGATGCGCCTATACCTGATGAAATTGAAGCTTTGGGAGCTTTAATGAAAGTTTCAATCTTCAAAAAGGTATAAGGTTTAGATGTATTCGCTTCGATCGTAATCGTTTTTTTAACTTCTCCCCTTTTTCCTTCGCTGTTAAACTTAGCAGATATTTTTGCAGTTTCACCAGGAGCAACGGGTTCTTTGGGATAGTCGGCTACTGTACAACCACATGAAGCCTTTGCTGATTTAATTTCTAAATCTGCATTTCCAGTGTTTGTGAAAACAAAGGCGGTATCAATAACATCACCTTGGCTAATCGTATCAACTTTTACGACCTCTGTTTCAAATTTCATTTCTGCGACCTCTGGTTTGTTGGAACAAGCCGCAAGAGAAGCAAGGAAATAACTTGCTAAAACGATTTTTTTCATAGTAATCCGCGTCCGGTTTTTGGTAATTGATTTGAAGTTTTAAATTCTTGAACTAAAGCATCGAGAACACCATTGATGAATTTACTGCTGTTTGGAGTAGAGTATTCTTTAGCAATTTCGACGTATTCATTTAAAGTTACTTTCACAGGAATCGATGGAAATTTGGTAAGTTCACAAATAGCCATGTTTAGCAAGATCACGTCGACTTCAGCAATACGGTCTATATCCCAATTCGGTGTTTTATTTTCATAAAACTTATAGAATTGCTTCTCGTTAAGGATCGTCTTTCGAAATAATTCCACACCGAAACTTTCGTCTTCTTGCATCTTATACAACTTCGACACCTTGAAGCCGTTGTTAACCACAGTCGGTTTTAAGGCTTTCAATTCTTTGAGAATATGAGTATTTACCACGGGAAAGTCGTCGGCCCAAGTCATTTTAAAATCTTCGAGATATTCATAAACCTTATCGTTAGGCACAACAATATCTGCGAATAAAAAAGCAACAAAATCTTTGTGGATTTCAAAATCGACTGTTTCCAGACTCATGTAATTCTGATAAACATCAGACGTCTTCAACTCCGAAAGCATTAAATTAATGTAATCGCTGTGAAGATCCCAATTATTGAGTTTGCGTTCTGCAATTTGCTTGTTTAAATCGGTACTTTCAGAAAGTGCTATTAAAATGGGATTCTCGATAAAACGTTTGTTTGGATTTTTCTCTGCGGCAGTTGCCAAGTGCTTTTGTGCCGATTTCTCCAAAAAGCGTTCCTCAGTTTTATGAACCTCAATCAAGGCAGAAAGCATTAAAAGGTAGAGGTCGTGCAAAACCCGTAGACTATTTTCGAGGAATTTCTCCTGAGAATCGATACGGTCGGATTGTGTTTGATGCATGGCGAAAATAGATTGCATCACTTTTACGCGGATATGTCGTCTGTTTAGCACGGTAAGAACTTTAAAAAAATTGGGCGAAAGTGTTGATCACTTTCGCCCGCAAAAATAAGATATCCTTTAAACTTTGAAAGGATTATTTTGAACTGTTTTGCAATTTTCTTTCTGCAATTCGGCGCTCAGCAATAGCCATTGCCGCTTGGTGCGTTGTGATTTTATTCTGGTCTGCTAAAGCGAAGATTTCCAAGGTTGTATTGTAGATGTTTTCGGTACGTCTTAAAGCCTCTGCTTTGTCGTAACCAACGATTTCTGCATATACATTAATGATTCCTCCAGCATTAATCAAGAAATCCGGTGCATAAGCAATACCTTTTTCTTGCAATAAAACGCCGTGAATTTGCTCAACAGCCAACTGGTTATTTGCCGCACCAGCAATAACTTTTGCTTTTAGCGTATGAATGGTCTCATCGTTGATGGTTGCTCCTAAAGCACAAGGCGCATAAATATCAACATCGGCACTGTAAACATCTCCTGTAAAGACTTTTGCACCATATTTTTGAGCTACTGCTTGTGTTTTATCCTCATGAATATCAAAAATATACACATCGGCACCTTCTTTAGCTAAATGAGAAACCAAAGTTTCGCCTACATGGCCAGCACCTTGTACTAATACTTTTTTACCTTCTAAGTTTTCGCTTCCAAATTTGTATTTAGCCGCCGCTTTCATTCCCATAAAAACACCGTAAGCGGTCACCGGAGAAGGATTTCCAGAACCACCTCGTGATTCTGAAACGCCAGTAACAAAGGATGTTACGTCGCGAATTAAATCCATATCTGCCGTTGTCGTACCTACGTCTTCTGCGGTAATGTACTTACCTGATAAGCTGTTTACGTACTGACCAAACTTGATGATCATCTCTGGTGTCTTATCGATTTTACTGTCGCCAATAATAACCGCTTTTCCACCACCCAAATTCAAACCAGTTACGGCCGACTTGTATGTCATTCCTCGCGATAAGCGCAAAACATCGTTCAATGCTTCCCACTCATTATTGTATTTCCACATTCGGGTACCACCAAGAGCCGGACCAAGAACCGTGTTATGAATGCCTATTATTGCTTTCAAACCTGTATCTTTGTCATTGCAAAAAACGATTTGTTCATGGTTGTCAAACGACAATTGACCAAATACTGGATCGACTTTGCTAAGTTCTGCTGGTGTTAATACCTCTGTAACCATTTGATTTAGAAATTAAAAATTAAGGCTTTTTCATTTTTGCCTCTGCAAATTTACGAATATTTTTACTGCATCGTTTGCGCAGGCGTATTTTTTGAAGGAATCGTAATTTTTTGACGAATTTTTTAAAGGGTTATATTTTTTAAGTATGCAGTTTTTTAACAAAATTATTAAAAACATTATAGCTTTCTGTCTTTAGCGATGAAAGAATTACAATACCTGAATAAATACTTCGTAAAATATAAAATTCGATTTTTGACCGGAATTTTAATCACGATAGTTGCTCAAATTTTCTACCTATATACACCCAAATTAATATCGAACTCTATTGCAAGTATTGAAAACTACATAAAAAACAGCGAAACGGTCGATGTTAATTTCGTTCAATCACAGCTCATAAATAACATTTTGTTAATTATAGCCACTACACTTCTAGCTGGATTGCTCACGTTTTTAATGCGACAAACGCTCATTGTTATGTCGCGACTGATTGAATTCGATCTCAAAAATGAGGTATTTGTGCAATACACACGATTATCGCAACAATTCTACAAGCAAAATCGTACCGGCGATTTGATGAATCGAATTAGTGAAGATGTCGGAAAAGTGCGTATGTATGTGGGTCCGGCAGTTATGTACACCATAAATACATTCATCCGATTTGCCATCGTTATTGGATATATGTATGCTGTTTCTCCGCGCTTAACTTTATATACACTTCTCCCATTACCGATTCTTTCGTATGCCATCTTTAAACTAAGTACCGAAATAAATAAGCGCAGCACGTTTTTTCAGCAAAACTTATCCAATTTATCGAGCTTTTCCCAAGAACTTTTTTCTGGTTTGCGTGTCGTTAAAGCGTATGCACTCGAAAAGAAACAACAACAAAAAGTGATTG
>JAIXTU010000206.1 GCA_027483785.1 Flavobacterium sp. | reverse complement strand
CGCCTAATAAATTTGAAGCTTTGGCCTCGCACGACGCTATTGTAGAATCGCACGGTGCTCTCAAGCAACTGGCCGTTTCACTAAATAAAATTGCGAACGATATTCGTATGCTTGCTTCAGGCCCACGTTCAGGAATTGGCGAAATTTTCATTCCTGAAAACGAACCTGGATCTTCAATTATGCCAGGTAAAGTCAATCCAACCCAATGCGAAGCTATGACAATGGTTTGTGCGCAAGTGATGGGCAACGACGTAGCTATTAGCGTTGGAGGTATGCAAGGTCATTACGAGCTTAATGTATTTAAACCCGTTATGGCTGCAAACTTCTTACAATCGGCTAGATTAATTGCCGATGCGTGTCTGTCTTTCGACGAACATTGCGCGCAAGGTATTGAACCTAATTACAAGCGAATCAAGGAATTGGTCGATAATTCATTGATGCTCGTAACTGCGCTAAACACGAAAATTGGTTATTATAAAGCAGCTGAAATTGCGCAAACAGCACACATAAACGGAACGACTCTCAAAGAAGAAGCCGTTCGTTTAGGTTATGTGTCCGAATCTGATTTCGATGCTTGGGTAAAACCCGAAGATATGGTTGGAAAAATAAACTAAACTTGAAAACGGCTCTTCGGAGTCGTTTTTTGTTTAACATGAGTTCAACGTAAAACTGTTAAAACCATTTTTTTCTTTTGAAGTAAATTACCATCGCCACAACTGAAAGAAACATCCCTGCCAAAACCGCTGGGTAACCATAAACCGATTTTAATTCCGGCATGTGCTCGAAATTCATTCCGTAAACACCAACAATAAAGGTTAAAGGCATGAAAATCACCGAGAAAATCGTAAGCGTTTTCATAATCTGATTCATCTTCTGCGATTGCGACGAAAAGAAAACATTCGCAGCACTTTCCAAGGTCTTATTGTCGTATTCTAATTGTTCCACGATCTCTAAACATTTCTGATATAAGCGTGCAAAAAAGACGTAATTCGACTTTGAAATCCGTTCAGCATCATCATCCTCTCGAATTTCTTTTAAAGTATATAACGCATCGCGCAACGGAATAATGTTGCGTTTTAAAAAACTCATTTCTTCTCGTAAACGCTCAATTTGTTCTAAAAATTCGGCTTTGTGGTTGTTTTTGGCTTCTACCATTAACAATTCAATACGATCTTCATAATGCTCAATCGTAATAAAAAAATTCTCAATTACCGCATCGAGCATAACATACAGCAGATAATCGTTCTTCTTTTTCCGAATAATTCCTGCTCCACTGCGAATTCGTTCACGCAAATGCGTAAAAAATGCGCTACGCCGCTCTTGAAACGAAACCAAAGTATTGTCTTTTAAAAGAAAACTAATTTGGTCGACATACAATTTGCTGTCGTCTCCAAGAAGAACCGACTTAATACTAAAAAACAGCACGTCGTCAAATTCATCTAAACGAGCGCGCCGATTTACATTGAGCACATCGCCCACTACATATGGATTCAGTTCAAGTATTTCGCCAATCGATTGAATGAGCTTAACATCGTGTAATCCGTGGATATTCAGCCATTTAATATCGTGCTTTTCTTCCGGATCGGTTAATTCGAATTTAATTTTTTCTAAACTCGGATTTAAATACTCTTCGTAACCTTCCGAATCGTAAACAAATAACTGAACTTCAATAGGTTCACTTGTATGTGTGCCGGTATATTCCGCGAAATTCGGCTGAACTTTTCGTACTCGATTGTATTTGATGCGCTGCAAAACTTTTTTGAATAAAGATAGTGAGCTGCAACCGATTTCAAAACAATACGTCAAAAATCAGCTCTAGCGTTTTTCTATGCTGTTGCTTTTCTATTTCTTTGGTACTTTCGCACGAACTGCAAACAAATTAACCGACGCATTTTCTACTCATTATGACAGAAACGAAAACCGTTTTAACGCACATTGCACAACTACTTCAAGTGCGCGAAACTCCACAAAATCCGTTAGTTGGAACCGATTTCAACGAACTTCCGTTGCTGGAAAATGCTTTTTTAAAAATTTCCGACGGACGCATCGAAGCATTTGGAAACATGGAAAATCTGGGTTCAATCGAAGGTTACACGGAAGTTGATTGCAGCAATCGCTTGGTTTTGCCGGCGTACATCGATTCGCATACGCATTTGGTTTATGCTGGCGATCGCACGCTCGAGTTTGCCGATCGTATTCAAGGCTTGAGTTACGCCGAAATTGCCGAAAAAGGCGGTGGCATTTTGAATTCCGCAGCTTTATTGGCAAAAACGGATGAAGAAACGTTGTATCAAGCCGCTTACGAACGTTTGCAACAAGCTATTCAATTGGGTACGGGCGCGATTGAAATTAAAACCGGTTACGGATTATCGACTGACGCCGAATTAAAAATGTTACGTGTAATCGAGCGATTGCGTAAGGTAAGTCCGATTCCCATAAAAGCCACGTATTTGGCGGCGCACGCTGTTCCGATAGAATTTAAAAGCAATCCGGATGCGTATGTCGACTTGATTATCAACGAAACGTTACCACAAGTTGCTGCCTTGGAAGTTGCGAAGTACATTGATGTTTTTCTGGAAACGAATTATTTTAACAACGAGCAAACCGAACGCATTTTAAAAGCCGCTGCGCAGTATAATTTAAAGCCAAAGATTCACGTAAATCAGTTTACCGCTATCGGAGGCATAGCAACAGCGGTAAAGCACGGCGCTTTGAGTGTTGACCATCTCGAAGTTATGGCACCCGAAGATTACGAGGTTCTGGCCAACAGCAAAACACTGGCGGTGGCGCTTCCCTCCTGCTCTTTTTTTATTCAAATTCCGTACACACCGGCTAAAGAACTCATGAAACGCAACATTCCGTTGGTTTTGGCAACCGATTTCAATCCTGGGACAAGTCCGAGTTTAAACATGAATTTTGTGGTGGCGTTAGCCTGCATTCAAATGAAGTTAACTGCCGAGCAAGCCCTGAACGCAGCAACACTAAACGCGGCATTTGCACTCGAATTACAGCACGAATT
>JAIXTU010000016.1 GCA_027483785.1 Flavobacterium sp. | reverse complement strand
ATAGTTGCCGCATTGTGCTTAGTTAATTTATTATTGTTTTTAAGAATTTGGAAACATGTGGGAATTTCGACAATTGTCAAGTTATCGGCAACCTTAAACAACGACTCAACAACAAATGGACTATAAAATAATAAATAACTTATCTGGCACAGACAACCATTCAACTCGACTAAAAGAACTGTTCAGGGAAAGCGATACAGTAATCCTCACAAGTCCATTTCTAATGCCGGACTTTGCGGACTTCTTTGGAGAAGTTGATTTTTCGCAACTAAAAAATATTCACTTAATCACAACACTTTCACCAAAGTCGTTTGACCAAATAAAAAAAATCAACTCACTTATTTCTTTTATTGAGTTTCCCGACATCAAGGACAAAAAAGTGATTAGTCAAATTTCACTCAACAACAAGTTGCACGGCAAAATTTACATTTTTAAAAAGGACGACAATTATGTTTCTGCAATTGTTTCATCTGCAAACTTTACAGACAGCGGACTTTCCAGAAATCACGAATGGGGTATAGAAATTTCAGACAAAGTTGAAATCAAAAAACTTGAAGCTTCAATTCTTGACAGCATTGAGTTTTCAAATTTGAGCTTTGATGAAGTATACCGTATGCAAAAAGCAACGACTGACTTCATCGCACAGCAACCACAAACCGAGGCAAGAGAAATTGACCTAAAACTTACCGACCTGCTTTCTTCTTCAAGTTGGACTTCCCAACTTAACGACACCATTGAATTTTGGCTTAAACCAATTGGAGTAACAGATAATCCAGTCACTGAAGATAGACTGTTTGACAAGTTAGACGATGAATTAAACTTCTCAAAATTGAGACCCAATGGCGTTAAACCAAACGACATACTAATAGCTTACGGAGTTGGGACAACAAAAATATTAGCAATTTATAGAGTAACATCATTTCCAATTAGTGCCACAGAAGAAGAGATTGAAGAAGACGAGTGGTTAGAAAGATGGCCTTGGTATGTGCAAGCACATAATTTAACCCCGAACTTTGGTTCGACTTGGGCAACGCATAATCTTTGGATAAACTCTCTCAAAGACGAATTTTTAGCAACTAATCCTGACGAAGCAATTACAGCAGTTGGCGGACAAACTTTAGGGGCATTAAATTACGGCAAAGACAAATTGAAATTATCACCCGACTTTGCAAAATTCATAATTGATAAAGTTGTAGCTATTAACGACAGATGATGAATAATATAGCACAAACGACACTTCGGACGGACAAAAAGGCGGCCTATAACAGCACCAACCCAAAAGTGGCGGTTCGAACTTTGTGCTTCTACATTTATTTCTGTTTAATTTACTTAGAATAGCTTATAAAATGACATTTTCAAGTTTCTGTAAACCTTAATTTAACTTATTTTATGCATACGCCATATGAGAGATAATTTTATAAAAATACCGGCCAGCAAAGATGAAATTAATTTGTACTGTGTTCTCGGAGAAGCCTTATTGAAAACACAAATGGTTGAACAGGTGTTAAGTTACTCAATTACTCTTTAAATGAATCCTAGTGAAACAAAAGTACGCGCGGATGAATTTTTAAGACAAAATCAAAGTTATACTTTCGGCAGGGCTGTTAAAATTGCAGTGAAAGAAAGACTATATAATCTGGCGCTGCAAAGCAATCTAGACTCTTTTTTACAACAAAGAAATTGGTTAGTTTACAAAGTTATCTGTGAAAATGAAGAGGATTTTAATGCAGGAACTATAAGAGATGAGTTGTTGCAGAAAATTAAATCTATTTCTGATAAAGCTGAAAGTCTTCAACGTATTATACAATTTGATTTGGTAGAATTTTGTTCTTCCAAAGGCAAGGATATGTCCAAGATTGTTTCATTATTAAAATTGCAAGATCAAGGAGTAAGAATTCGAAAATAGCATATTTAAGATATCAACCAACCACCCGTACCCCTTCCACAACCCCAGTTAAAAACTACTACTTCAAAATAATTGCAATAAACAACCTGCTTTAAATCGATTTAAAGGAGGTTTATTTTTATTCACAGACAAAAATTTATACTTCTCGTTCCTAGAGCTTTAGATTTCGCAGCCTAGTTAGATTTTTTTTATGGAAGCAAAGTATGCTTCTTGCTTGAAGTAGTGCATAGCAGCTCAACTGAATAATTATTTCACTGCAAAGCATGAATGCATAACTAAAGTTGTGGAATAAGATTTATATTGGAAAGATTAATTTTTTTAATCTACGGTATGTCCACAAAGCTTTATGCTTAATTTTACTTTGTAAAGGCATGCACCAGCGCTGAAAGGAATACAGTTGTTTGTGAATATTACTGGTTTGTTGCTAGAATGAACTTACATAGGCTAATTAAAACTTGAACAAAATTAGATAACACTAGTTTTAAATCGGCTACATTGCAATGATTCAATATCGTATATAATTTTATGAGAAAACTCGACTTTCTATTGCTATTTTTCTTGGCTACTATGCTACAGGTGTTTTGTCAAACGTCAATTCCTTCTGAATTAATGAATAAGCCTAGAACGGACGAATTATATAAAGTGCGAGAAAATGATGTTGAAAATCTAACAGTAACTGAGACCAATTTTTTAAAAGATGAAACCTATACCAACAAATGGGTTTATATCTACTCT